>JAQZBD010000044.1 GCA_029239235.1 Herbinix sp. | reverse complement strand
AAGTATTATAGTCAAGGAGGGCGAAAAAGCAAAGCTTACGTTACCTACTACTTATAAAAGCATTACTTGGAAAAGTAGTAACAAAAAAATAGTTACAGTTACCAAGAATGGAACGATATCTGCCAAAAATGGTGGAAAGGCAACGATTGCTGCTACATCCGGTAAAAAAACTTTTAAATGTATCATCAGTGTTAAAGAGAATTATGCAAACTGGATTCCGTACAGTACTAGTAGTCTAAAAACTTTAGCACAGAACATTAAAAATGGGCATGTAGTTATGATTAATGGCCAGTACTATTGCTCACCAGAATATGCCGAAGAGGTTGCTAAAGCCAGAGAGGAAGCTGAAAACGAACTGGCTAACCCTTACGATACAACTACTTTATCCCCTGATTCAGAATATATCATAGAAGAAGAGGATGACAAAGACTCGGATGCTGCTTTAAAGGATAGGATAAAGAATATTCTTAAAAATGAAACTCCCGAAGAAGAATTATTTTTAAAAGAATGGATTAATGAAGTTGAGCTTCTAAAAACATATGGGATTGATGTTGACGGTGGTATGGGAAATAAAAAAATAACGTTTATTAAAGACAATATAGAATTATTTGTAATCGAAACAGAGGGATTATATTCTAGTGAGCACGTATATACTTATGAAAATATGAGATATCAGTATATTTATCCAGATTATAGAACCAAGAAAAATCAATTTTATTTCAATAAAGCTGATCTCATTGCCAAAGGCATAATCACTGAATAATAGATAGTAATCATTAAACGTTTATAGGTGGATTAATCACCTTTTAAAGTAAAGTGGTCGTACTGTATATCCCATAAGTACGACCACTTCCTTCTTCTTAATTATTTTGTCTTTATAATCGCTGTTGTATAATAGCCTGAGATATCCGGTATTTCATCGCAATCTCTTTTATCTCCTTCAGCTTGGTTCCTGCCTTCATCAGGATCTTTGTTCCCGGCAGTTCCATACTTTCGGTTAGGCCATAGGTTGCAGGAATAATATGAATCTCATCCTCTGCCTCACCTAAGGAGATTCCTAAAGCTGCTCCAATGGCACAAAAAGAAGGTATTCCACTTACAATTTCCGCCTCATAGCCCTTTGCCCGCAGCGTCTTATCCAGATACATATAAGTTGAGTATATTGTAGGATCACCCAAAGTCAGAAATACCACAACCTTACCCTCGTCTAATTTTTCCACGACCTGTTCTTCATTTCTTTTACGGCTTTCTGCCAAAATAAGCTTATCCTTAGTCATTGGATATTCCAGAAACAAACACTCCTTTGTTTCAATCTCCGGGTAAGCCCCTTTTGCAATCTCATAAGCAACGCAGGTCTCCTTACTTTTATTAGGCAGAGCAATGATATCACATTCTGACATGAGCCTTACCGCTTTTAAAGTTAATAATTCCGGGTCTCCCGGTCCAACACCGATACCATATAATTTTCCAGTCATATAAACTCCTTTTTCTATTTATCCTTTTACTATATATCCTTCTACTATATATCCTTTTACTATTTATCCTTTTACAATTCCCTTTTAGAATTTGGGTGTCATAAGTATTCATTACCGAGACACAACACCTACCTATCCTTATCCAGGATGTATAACAATGCATTGCAAATAGCCGCAGCTACATTACTTCCGCCCTTTCTGCCCCTGGCAACAATATGGGGGCATCCGGATTCTATAATCAGTTCCTTGGACTGAACCACATTTACAAAGCCCACAGGAACACCTATGATTAGAGCCGGGTCTAGCTTTTTCTCTTCCATCAGCTCATAGAGTCTGATTAATGCTGTAGGAGCATTACCGATTGCAAAAATCAATTCCTTATCCATCAGAGAAGCCTTATCCATACTTGCTGTAGCTCTTGTAGTTCCCTTCTCCTTAGCTGTATTTGCAATGTCTTCGTCCGACATAAAGCAGAACACTTCACCGCCGTACTTCTTAAGTACGTTCTTATTAATACCAGACTTAGCCATCTGGGTATCTGTCACAATGGAAGCACCTCTTTTTAAGGCTTCCAGAGCCTTTTCTACCACATTTTCCGAGAACACTAAAGTATCTGCGTATTCAAAATCAGCCGTGGTGTGAATGACTCTTTTTATAATAGGAGCTTTTTCTTCCTCAAGAACTCTCGATCCCAGTTCCTGAGTGATGATTTCAAAGCTTCTCTTTTCGATTTCCATTGGGAGTACCTGTTCCAGTTCTATTTTCATTTTTATACCATGCCTTTCCCGTTTTAGCGATTGTGCTTCCTTCTAACGATCTATTTAACCTGCTGCTCTTTTTCGTATTGCAGACAGCTGTTCAAGAATCCATGTGGCAGCTTTGGATTGGAGTAATAATACAAATGAGGAAAGCCCGCTGCTAACCGCTCATTACCATGGATACAGTCCCACTGGGTATCCCGCAGGGGTTTCTTTGCCCTAAAGCTATTACCGCAGCTGCTGCTGTCAAAATAATGAAATTCATGTCCTCCGATTCTCTCACCTACTGGCGCCAGCATCTGATCAGTATTGGAGGTTAACGTGATATATCCGAATCGGTTTAGTCGATCTGTTTTATAGACTTCACCTTTGATTGCGCCAACCATAGGATAACTTTTTCTCTCCATGTCCTCCATAGTATCATGGAGATACATAAAGCCGCCGCATTCTGCAATACAGGGCAGACCTTTTTCCAATCTTTCTTTGATGGACTCCCTCATGCTCTTGTTATCACTTAGCTGTTTTGCCGCTAATTCGGGATATCCTCCTCCCAGTATCAAACCATGGATTCCTGCCGGCAGCTCCTTATCATGCAAGGGTGAAAATTCCACCAGGGCTGCACCCATGTCTTTTAGCAGCTCCAGGTTATCCTGATAATAAAAGCAAAAGGCCTCATCCTTGGCAACAGCTATCACCGGTTTTCCTACTACTTTGGGTATTTCCGGCTCACAATAGGTAAGCTCTTTAGCTCCATTTGCTATGCTCCATATCTCATCCAGGTTCAATGTCTCCTCAAAGACCCTTGCCAGTTCGTCCAGCTTTTCCTGAAGATTATCCACCTTTTCCGGAGTTACTAACCCCAGGTGTCTGCTTTCAATCACAAGATCTCGAACAAATGGTACATATCCCAAAGCCTTAACCGGTAACTCTTTCTCCAAAACTTCCTTAATATCCTCATAGATCTTTGGAGACATCTGATTTAATATGACTCCTACGATATTACTATCCTGCTTATATTCCAGAAAACCTTTAATCATAGCAATTACAGAGAGACTCATTCCCTTGCAATTCACAATCAGAATTACGGGTGTCTTAGTTATGTTTGCCAGCTCATAGCTAGAGGCCTGAGTAGAGGTACCCTTCATTCCATCATAATATCCCATGACGCCTTCCATTATGGATATATCAGAATTTTCTGCTGTTCTTCCAAACAAGTATTTTACTGTCTCCTCTTTACAGAAAAAGGTATCCAGATTCCGTGATTTGGCTCCAATGATTTCCGAATGGAACATCGGATCAATGTAGTCAGGCCCGCATTTAAAGGATGCCACTCGGTATCCCCGATTTTTAAAAGCTCGAAGAATACCGCAGGTCACCAAGGTCTTTCCGCTTCCGCTGGAAGCACCGCTAATCATCACTCTAGGCAGTTTCATCCTCATGAACCTCCATTCTGCCAGAAACCTGCGAATCTGAGCAGCTGCACAGATTTGCTTTGTGGAAATCGCCTTTCATTTCCACACTACCTCCTGTAAAAGCGATAATATACACCGGGTTCTGTCCCATCATCATATGATAATTTCCAAGTGTCTGTGCTTTTGATATGGATGCCTGAACGAATTCTGCATCTGTAATTCCCAAGGCCTTGATGGATTCAACAGCCTCGACTACTGTCTCAAGGGCTATCGCATTGATTACCACTCTGATGCTAGGATTCGATGCCAGAAGCTGAATTAAAATACTTCTTAGATTCCCTGTGCTTCCGCCGATAAAAGCATGGGTCGGTATTGGTAAGTCCTTCATGGCATCCGGTGCTGTTCCTTCTATTACAAGCAGATTATCCACACCGAATTTGCGTTTATTCTCTTCGATTAACTGGACAGCTTCCTTCTTCTTCTCGATGGCGTATACCTTGCCTTTATCCGCCATTAATGCCAGCTCCACCGCTACCGATCCGGTACCTGCGCCGATATCATAGATAACGGAGCTGCTGTTTAATCTCATTTTAGCGACAGAGATACTTCTGACCTCTTCCTTTGTCATCGGCACCTTGCCACGGATGAATGCTTCATCTGGCAGGCCCGGTGTAATAACGGTATTTTTTGCCGCTGGGTTTTCTATCAACACAGCACACAGCTCAGAGAAATTCTGCTCTAACAGCTCCTGCGGCGTACCCTTTGTGATTTTTTCCTCCGGATAGGATAAACGTTCACCCACAGAGAGCCAAACATCATGAAATCCATATTCAATCAGCTTCCGGCAAAGCTCGTTCATCCCTTGTTTTCCTCCCATGAGAGTAAATACCTTTTCCTGAGTCCTAATTCCATGCAGGATATTTTCCTCTCTGCCGTGAATACTATAGAATCTTACCTCCTCCCAGGAGGTTTGCAGTGCGGCACATAAGTAGATACAGGAGGATATTCCGGGTAAAACGGTAACCTCGTACTCCTTTAACTCTTCCAATAGTCTTTTTGCCCCGCTGTAAAAACCGGTATCCCCGGATAATGCAATTACAATTCGCTTATACTCTGGATGTTCCTCAATGTATGCGCGTATTTCCATCGGTTTATAGGACTCAAAGATTGGGCGGTCATTCTTATTAAGCGCCTCCAATATTCGTTCGGCACCGATCAGCAGATCTGCACCCTGGCAAGCCTCAGCAACTTCCACCGTCATATTTTCCTCAGAGCCCATACCGATGCCTGCTAATGTAATTTGTCTTTTCGTCTTTAATCCATAGTTTTCTATTAATAACTTCAGGCATTCGCTATAGGATATTCCTTCTTCTTTACTTGGGCGTCCGATTACAATTGCCTTTGCTCCTGCTAGGTGAGAGGCTTCTATCTTCTCAAGATATCCTCCTGCTTTTCCGGACTCCTTCGTTACCAGATACTTTGCATCAATTTGCTTTAACATGGCATAATTTAATTCCTCAGAGAAAGGTCCCTGCATGCAGATCAAATTCTTTCCTTCAAAACCCAATTCCGCACATTGAGCTGCTACCTCCGGTGTAGATAGTACTCTAGCATAAAAACGATTCTTGTAATCAGGAACACCAGTGTATTTCTCTAGTTCCTTACTTCCAGTCGTTAGAAGTGCATTACCTTCTACAGTTTTAAGGTATTCTACCGCTTCATCCACAGATTCCATATAAATTATGTCCTCATTTTCCGACTGCAGACTATCTCGCAATAATCGCAGATATGCTGTCTCTGCTTCTTTACAAGCCTCTTTTATATTCTCTGAGACGATTACTGCATAGGGATGAGTTGCGTCAATAACAAGAGACACCTGCTCTGCTTCCATTAGCTGCTTCATCTCTTTAGCATTAAGTCTCGATGAGGTAATACTTAGATTATCACCCTTAGGAAGAAGCTTTTCGCCATATTCTGTCGCCACACAAACATGCACCTGAGTTCCAGAACCAGCCAGCTCCTCCGCCAATGACCTTCCTTCTATCGTACCCGCAAAGATTAATATTTTACTCATGGGACGCCTCCTTACTTACTGCCCGATCTCATAGCCCCTTGGAGTAACCATGAATCCGTCGATTTCCTTGGTCTGAGAATTTCCGATAAATACCGTTGTAAACATGTCTACCGATGTATCCTTTAGTTCACCTAAGGTTAAGACTCTTCCGGCTTCCCCTTCTCTTCCGATATTGACTACAAGTCCGCATACAGTATCCTCTTTTGCGTATCTTAGAACAATGTCGCAAGCCTTTTGCAAATAATCCGAACGCTTTTTACTGGAGGGATTGTATAGACAGATGGCAAAATCAGCCTCCGCCGCACAAGCCAGCCTCTTCTCAATCTTTTCCCAAGGAGTCAGTAGATCACTTAGGCTGATCACTGAAAAATCATGCATTAACGGAGCGCCCAGAACACTTCCTCCTGCTAAGGCTGCCGTAACTCCGGGAATTACTTCTACTGTGGTTTGCGGATATTTGCTTCCAATCTCCAGCATCAAACCTGACATACCATATACTCCTGCATCTCCGCTGCAAATCATGGAGACTGTCTTTCCGGTAACAGCTTCCTCAAAGGCTTGGATACATCGATCCACCTCTTTTTTCATTGGTGTACTCATAAACTTCTTATCCGGAAAATGTTCCTTTACCAGATCCACATATACGGTATATCCGATAATGGTATCGCTCTCCTCCATTGCTTTTACTGCTTTGATTGTCATCTGCTCATATTCACCCGGACCAATTCCGATTACATATATTTTATTCAAAATAAATCACCTGCTCCCTTCTTGTTATACTGACGGTAACACCGTTCTTCGCCGTCTTCTCCTGAATCATCTTCCCATTGCTGCTTCCAAGAATGGCCGCACGTTCACATACATTTCCGATTCCGGTAATCTTTTTTACGTACTCTGATTCTGTAAAATTTCCTGAGACCTCTTCTAATTGGGTAGAAGAATATATATTAAGCTCCAGCTTATATTTCTCGCAAAACTCTAATAAACCCTGCTCCTCTTTTTTCAAATCAATGGTGGCTACATTTCTGACCGCATGAATGGAGATGTTCTGAAGCTCCAATACCTCAAGCACCAGCTCCTCTATCTCCTCCAGGGATTTCCCCTTCTTACAGCCAATGCCCAGAGTTATTATCCTAGGAATCAAGTTAAGAGTTTTGGGAAAGGGCTTGCTTCTCTCATCAAGTGTTATGCAGATTCCATAATCCTGCTCTATTGCAGGTGTTATGTAATCCGGCAATGTTCCCTTTAATTCAAAATCACTGGTGATGCCGATCTTCTCGTGCTTTAAAACTGCTACTGAAATCTTTTTTGCATATTCCATATTAGCGATAAACAAATTGTTCTTAACCGCAAATACATCTACTGCAAATAACCCGTTTAGGTCTGTAGCTGTTGTAATCACAGGTACACAATGCAGTTTTAAAGCCAGCTGCCCTGCAAGCTCGTTTGCACCACCGATATGCCCTGAGAGAAGCGGAATAACAAAGTTAGCCTGCTCATCGATTACCAGCACCGCCGGATCCGTGGTCTTACTATGTACAAAAGCTGCAATTGCCCTTACTGCAATTCCTGCCGCTCCGATGTATATGATGGCATCCGCAGATTGAAACTGCAATTTTGTCCACTCTCTCAGCTTTTCTTTTAGAGGTTTAATTTCTACTTCTAAAGCGGCTTTTGCTTCATACGGTTTTGCTTCAAATGTTTCTGCTTCAAATGCTTTTGCTTCAAATGCTTTTGCTTCATATGCTTTTACTTCATATGCATTTGCCTTCGTCTCCTGTATATGCTCTTCCATTGCAAAGGCTGATATATTGTACCCCAGGAGCTTCAATTCGGAGGCTGCTCTATAGCAAAGCTCAGTCCCATTCCTGGTGAAGCTTACAATGCTGATTTTCTTCATAGCACCTCTTTCTACTCCGTTGCTTTTCTAAACTCCGTTGAAAATGCCGGGCTGTAAAGCTCGGATTTACTGTAAGCCGTCGGTGAAACCACGTCTCCCACAATCATTAATGCTGTTTTCGTAATATTATTTTCTCTTGCAGTCTGCTCCAAAGTTCCTACGGTACAGATAAATTTCTTCTCATCCTCCCAAGTTGCCTTATATACAATTGCCGCCGGAGTATCCTTAGAATAGCCTCCCTCGATTAACTGCTCTGATAGCTCCTTTAGTAAGCCTGTACTTAAAAAGATTACCATGGTCGCTTGATGTGCTGCAAAGGACTGTATACTTTCCTTTTCCGGAACCTGAGTTCTTCCTGCCATACGGGTAATGATAACGCTCTGCGATACATCGGGTAAGGTATACTCGAGATTGAGTGCTGATGCCGCGCCGCAAAAAGAGCTGACACCTGGGCAAACATCATATTTTATAGAAAGCTCATCTAACAGCTCCATTTGCTCATGAATGGCACCGTACAGACAGGGGTCTCCGGTATGTAAACGTACTGTCAGCAGTCCCTGTTCCTCAGCCTCTTTCATTACATCAATCACCTGCTGTAAAGTCATATAAGCGCTGTTATGGACAGCACAGCTATCCTTTTTATTCTTTAAAAGTCCCGGATTCACTAATGATCCGGCATATATAATCACATCTGCCTCCTGTAGCAGTTTTAGTCCTCTTACCGTAATCAGGTCTTCTGCACCTGAACCGGCTCCTACGAAATGTACCATAAAATTTCTTCTGCTCCTTTCGTTTTTCCCAATAATCCTAGTTGATTGGAAAAGGTAATAACCCCTAGTTTCAGCTTATCATAGGCACGTTTGTTAAGATAATAATGAATTCGTTCCATGATTAGCTCCATCGTAGCCTCTAACAGTCCCTCTTCCTTGATATATTCCAGGGCTTCTTCTGTGGTAATGGCTGTCATCAGCTTCTTTAACAGCGCCGAATCTCCTCCTGCCATTGCCGCATAAGCGGTCAGTATTTCCATACGCCCATCCGAATGTCTGGAATGAGTATTCATAATACCCGCTGCCAGCTTCACAAGCTTTCCGATATGTCCGATTAGCAACATCCCCTCCAGCCCTTCCTGCACTGCATAATCTATGGTATCTCCCACATAATTACTGCATTTGACCGCATTATCCAGATCTAGCCCTAAGGTTTCCTTCGTAAAATCCACTCCATAATTCCCTGGAGAACACAGCATGTAGGACTTTCCGGATGCTCTAAGCATCTTAATTTCCAGGTGAATGGTTTCCTTGATGGCATCCTCGCTCATGGGCTCCACAATTCCGCTGGTTCCAAGAACAGAGATTCCGCCCTCGATTCCAAGTCTTGGATTAAAGGTCTTCTTAGCAGTTTCAACTCCTTGTGGAATTGATATGATGATCTTCATCCCCCCCGGATAATCAAGATCCTCCATAACCTCTGTAACTGCTTCCTTAATCATCCTTCTTGGAATCTTATTAATGGCAGCTTCACCTGGCTGCTGCTCCAAGCCTTTCTTTGTTACTCTTCCGACACCCAGACCTCCATCCAGAACAATCCCCGGTTCCTGCTGCTTGCTGGCAAAAGCATAAACCATGATTCCATCCGTAACATCCGGGTCATCTCCCGCATCCTTTCGAATACCACAGCAGGCTTCCTTTGCCGTAAACTTCGCTTCCAGTACCTCGAGGTTTAACAGAATACCTTTCGGTGTCATTAACGATACACTATCTGTCTTTCTCTGCTCCAAGAGTATCCTGACAGCTGCTTTCGCTGCTGCTGCAGCACAAGAACCGGTGGTGTAGCCATACCTTAGTTTTTTATTATCCTTTACAATATATTCTTCCACCTCAGCTACCTCCTTTTGAGGGACATGAAAATAAAAAATAGCCCCTAGTTATCAGCAACTATAAGGCTATTGAATGCATAGATATCTAATCTGTAAAAGGTATAAAAACCCATCTGTACCTGCTTCTACTCAAGATAAATATAACATATTCCGTCCTCACAGAATTGCCATTGTCAAATTCAGGCAGGTCTTCTGACTTATACATCCTGATACATCTTCGCCTTCCCGGGTTACCAGTGGCTGATTATCCAAAATCATGAAAATGTACTCCGTAAATACAGCAATGGGATTGCTGCGGATTCACACCGCATTCCCTTTTAATTCCATATCCTATCAATTAGGCATGGAAACCTGAACTCCATATTCATATTAACAATATCATCATCAACTGTCAAGTTTGCCTTTGGCATTTTGCATACATTTGTGTAGAATTTTAAGTTCGTCTTGACATTTATCACAGTAAAAAATATAATCGTGTAAGAAAATTGAATCATATGTTGACTAAACTTTGTAGTGAATTATCATCTGGAAACCTGTCGTTCCCTTATTCTGACTTACTTTTTCCTCTTGATGATAATAATCACACTTACTAAACTAGTATACTCGCTCAGGCGGTAAATGGAGGAAATCATGACATTAAATGTATCAAATATCCAAACCTCAGAAAAAGGTGATCTCTCAAAAAAGGTGATTCTTGTTGTCAGCTTTGGAACCAGCTATAATGATAACCGTGAGAAAACCATCGGAGCAATCGAAGAAGAAATCTCCCGTGCTTATCCGGATTATATTATAAAACGTGCTTTTACCAGCCGCATGATTATTAATAAACTAAAAAAGCGAGATGGAATTCAGGTTGATAATGTGGACGAAGCTCTGTGCCGATTGGTACTGGAAGGCTATGGTACTGTTATCATACAACCCACTCATGTCATGAATGGCTTTGAATATGAGGAAATGATGAGCTTAATAGAGCCTTACAAGGGTAGTTTTGGGAATCTTCGCATCGGTACTCCCCTCCTAACTTCTGCCGAGGATTACACTACCTTAACCGAGGCTGTTGTAGCAGAGGTACCGGAAGTAAACGAGGACGGTACTGCGGTCATATTAATAGGGCATGGTACCGACCATTTTGCCAACTCTGCCTACGCAGCTCTGGATTATCGGATAAAGGATATGGGATATCATAATGTTTTTATCGGGACTGTTGAGAATTATCCTGATTTGGATACCGTCAAAAAACAAATTGCAGCGCATAAGGTGAAAAAAATCATACTTTACCCTCTCATGATAGTTGCCGGCGATCATGCCAATAATGATATGGCCGGAGATGAAGAAGACTCTTGGAAATCCGTCTTTGAGAAGGAAGGCTATGAGGTAGAGTGCAATCTAAAGGGACTTGGTGAGTACGAGGGAATCCGCCGCATGTTTGTGGAACGCGTGGATGCGGCCATCACTGTTGAAAAATAAAAATACATAACTATAGCAAACTCAATGAAAAAATATGTCTTTTTGTTATAAAAAATCTCAGGTCAGCTTCCCAACAAGCCTACCTGAGATTTTAATATATGACAAGTGAATCAGCGTACTGATTTGCCTTGTTATAAATCTTACTTGTTATAACTCTTTCTTGTTATAACATCTTCTTGTCTATTATCATAAGTCATGTTACTACTTGATTTCTTCCGTTGTTTTTTGCCTGATATAGCTTTTTATCCATTAGGTCAATTACCTGATCAATCGAATGAATCCCGCTTTCTTTGTGAACGGTTCCTACTCCAAAACTACAAGTAATTCTGATGTTTTCTCCATTCATATTGTGACATCTGTTCTCCACGGAGCGACAGAGCCGATTGGCCATTTTTCCGGCTAAATTATGACTGATTTCCGGAAGACATATTAGAAATTCATCTCCTCCGTAACGAGCTACCCAGCCATCCTTTCTGCGAACATTCTTTAGAAATACATCTGCTACTTCCTTCAGAATATTATCACCGGTAATATGCCCATATTGGTCATTGATCATCTTAAAATAATCAATATCTGTATATATAAATGAGACCGGATCATTATTCGAAAAGGAGCGTTCCAAATCAATTGGCAGCTGCTCATTGATAAATCTTCGGTTATACAAATTAGTCAGAGCGTCTGTAATTGCTAATCGCTGTATATGAACTAATGAACCGGCACTAGCTCTCATATCATCCAAATAAAGCAGTTCCAATGAGCAAGCCCGATCATCAATAAAAATGGGTAACGTTGTATTAATTTCAAGTAACTCATCTTTTTCTTGTATACAAAATTCTACTTCTCGAATGCATTCCCCAATGAAGGAAATGCTTTCCGGTGCTTCCTGCAGAGCTTCTGCATTTTCATTCTCGTAAAGTATCTGCCTGCTGGCTGTATCCCGAATTCGAATCACTGAGTAATATTTTTGTAACATACCAACAGATGTTATTGCTTGTGTAATACTATTAAATTTCATTTTCATCCGTTCCCTCGGTTTAATACTGACTAATTTAATAATAACTTAATTAACTAATTAATTAACTCATTAATCAACTAATTTATTAACTCATTAATTAACTAATTTATTACTAACTAATTCATATTTACTATTTTAATGCTTACTAATTTAATACTAGACAAACTGGTAATTTAAGGCACAAATAATACTAAATTATGTTAATATCCAATAATATTTGACGTAAACATGTATAATATTCTAGTTAATCCACATAATGTATGATTATAACATATTTTATTGGACTAATGCAAGTACAACAACATATATGCGTGGATTAATTATTTTGTTTTATCATCTATGATACTTTTTGGAGGTGATTATCTTGGCAGTGCATGAATATGAAAGGTATGTACGCGAACGCATTACACAATTAAGATTACAAAAAGGGTTATCGGAATATAAGTTGAGTTATGAATTGGGGCATAGCAGAGGTTATATTTACAACATTACCTCGGGGAAATCTTTGCCACCTCTGAAAGAACTCTTCGCAATTTGCGAATATTTTGATATTACTCCAGTAGAATTTTTTGATGAACAAGTCACTCATCCCGAGCTGATACAAAAGGCTGTAGAGGGTCTGAAAACTCTGAATGACAGTGATATGCTCTTAATTCTAAACAATATTAATCGGTTACAGCAGCACTAGATATTAGTATACCCTCTCTCAGTCAAAAAATTCTTGTAAATACACATGAATTACTACTCATTTTCATTAACTTCTGATGTCATAACAGCCAATATCATAAAAGCTGCTATGAAGCAACGAGCACTTCGTTGTTCCACAGCAGCTTTTTCATTTATTATTTACAGTTACTTCAATTTTTCATAAAAAGAATCCAAGCTTATTGTTTCGTTAATAATTCTTGCTTTCTCTTTCCTTCTATTCCACGGATTTTAATGACTCTGCCATATGAATCCGGTCAATTTTTCGGATTAATATTAGATTGACCAGTATCGTCAGACCAAAGGTTACAATTAAAGCATATAGATAGCTCATTGGCAAAATCTGAATATTAAAGGACACCGCTTCGATTTTAATTTGTTCCATAACAAATCGGTGAAGGAAAATACCCGCCGGAAGCCCAAATACTGCACTAATAACGGTAATTACGATATTTTCACGGAATACATAGCTATAGGTTTCCAGCGAATAAAAGCCCAGTACCTTAATCGTAGCAATCTCCCGGTTTCGCTCCGTAATATTAATATTACTAAGGTTATACATAACTACGAAGGCAAGAGCGCAGGCGCAGGCAATTACCAGCCATACAATGTAATTTAGGCTGTTCATCATATTGGATACATGCTCCCTTGTATCTGCGGTAATGTTCACATTGGAAGCGCCATAATCTTTCATCAGCTTTGCAGAAATATCATAAATCTGACTAGAATCTGTGGTGGCATAGGCGGTTTGATAAGTCGCTTCCTTACCAAAAACCTCCTTGTAAGTTTCTCCGCTCAAATACATGTAATTAAAGGCATAATTCTTAAATATTCCTCCTACAACTACCGTGTAGGTCTCCGTATTGTTCAAGTTCAGAGTCAGCTCATCCCCTATTTTTACCCCTGCAGTTTCTGCCAGCCGGTCATTAATCGCAACATAGCCCTTTTGGGGAAATGGAACAGACTTGCCTTTATAGTGCAGACCAATCACCTTGGTGATATCCAGATCATCACTTGCCACTACATTGACCTTCTGAGTGCCTCCTTTCCTAGAAACCTCGTAAGTGTCCGTGCAAACGAAGACACATTCAGATAGCAGGTCAGCGGTATCTGACTGAAACTTATCCCTCTCCTCTTCTGTCTGTACCTCTGGGAAGGATATGGTGTAGTCATACATCATGATTGTATCAAACTGATCATCCGCTATATTACTGACGGAATCATTTAATCCTAGACCTGCCAGCAGCAGTGCCATACAGCCCCCTGTACCTAGAATCATCATGAAAAGACGTTTTTTATATCGCAATATATTACGGATCGATACCTTATGAAGGAAGCTTAACCTACTCCAAAGCGGAGGGATATATTCCAGAATGATACGCTTTCCGGCCTTGGGAGCTTTGGGACGCATAAGCTCTGCCGGCATTTGCTCCAGCTCTGTTTTGCAAGCGGCATAGGTCGCACCTACAGAACAAAGCAGGGATAATAAGAGCATGAAAAGTGCCAGACTTCCGTTAAAAACATATTGAATCTCCGCAAAACTATAAAGCATCTTATAAGCCTGCCATATGGCAAAGGGGAATAGTCTTGTGCCTGCAAAATACCCCAGAATACACCCGAGGATCGCTGCACTTCCCGAATAAGAAACGTATTTCCAGGCAATAATCCCATTACTGTAGCCGAGAGCCTTTAGAGTACCGATCTGTGTTCGCTGCTCATCAACCATTCTGGTCATTGTTGTGCTGCATACCAAAGCTGCTACCAGAAAGAAGAAGAAGGGAAATACCTTTGCAATTCCTTCTACAACGTAGGAGTCATTTTCAAAGCAGGCATAGCCGGTATTCAAGCTTCGATCCAGGACATAACAGGTTGGCTTATCAAGATCAGCAATATCAGCCCTGGCATCCGTAATCTTCTCCTGAGCGTCGGCGAGCTTCTGCTCTGCTTCACTTAAGGCTTCCTCCGAATCAGCTTTCGCTTCCTTATACTTTTTTAAGCCGTCGGTATATTCTTCTTTTGCTTGCTCTATTTTCTGTTTACCTTCTGTGATATCCTTCTTATTATTCTCGATCGTTTCTTTTGCAGTGTTAAGCTGAGCTTTTGCCACGGCAAGCTGTTTCTCTGTTGCTGCAAATTGTAAGTTAGCCTGCTTTTTCGAGGAATCCAGCTGTGCCTGAGCTGTATTTAATTGCTCTAAGGAATTTGTTAAGCTTTGGTATTTCTCCACCACCCCGGAGTCTTCAATCTGACCAAGGCCCTCCTCGACCTGGTCAAGCTGAAGCTGATAAGTCTTATACTCCTCGCTGCTGGTATCTGAGATACTTGCAAGGGCAATCTTCAGAGAGCTTTGTGATTGCATTAAGGTATCATATTGCTCCCTTACACCGCTGTCTTTTATTTGCTTCAGCGCAGCAGTAACCTTTGTCCGATTGCTGTCAATTTCCCTTTGGCTTTTCTCCAGTGTGGTCAGCGTTTCTGCCTTTTTTGCTTCATATTCTTCTCCGGAAGACTCATAGTCTGCAAGAGAAGAATGATAGGTGTCCTCACCTTCTTTGATCTGCTTATCTGCGTCCGTGAGCTTATCCTCATTTGCGCTAATCTCAGCTTTGGCCTCCTGCAATACATCCCAGGAATCCTGGAGCTTTGTCTCTGCTTCTGATTTTTTGTCCAGATACTCCTGATTCGATTCATTGTATTCACTCTGTGCATCATTTATCTTGTCATTTGCTTCTTCGACAATGTCCTGATAGCGAAGCTCCGCCCGTTCTTCCAGGGCATCTGTGAGGGGTTGCTCCATGGTTGAAACAGCCGCTTCGTAGTCCTTACTAAAGATTAAGCCATCATTATTCTTTAATGTCACATAGATTTCATTATAATAATCAAGGGAAAATCCATCGATAGGCAGATAGATAAATGCAGTGACAGAACCGCCGGCAAGCTTCGTGGTGCCACGATCGCTGCGGTACATATAATTCACTGAATTGCACAAGCCAACGATTGTGTACTCCTGATAGGCAAAGCTGTTTAAAGTATCCTCACTATTTTTATCAGAAATGGTAATGGTCTTACCGATATCCCCTTCAGTAAATAATAGTGCATCCACAACACACTCATTATCTGCCTCCGGCATTCTGCCTGAGGTAATACTTAGTTGATTGATCTGTTCCGTGATCGAGTGTGCCTTAAGTATAATATCAGAGTAATCATTAAAATCTGTGATAAAGTCGGCATATACGGCTGCTTTGGCATACTCAACCCCCTCCAGCTTGCCGATTTCCTCTGCGTCTTCCTCTGTTAATCCCAGGGTCGATAGTAGCCGGTAATCATACATATTGGAATCTTTCACAAAAGTGTCTCCGGTCTTTATCATAGCCTGCCGGGTAACTTTAAGCCCGGAGAAGAAACCAACGCCAAGAGCGATGATAATAAGGATTGCGATATAACGACCTATCGTATGCCGTATTTCACGGCGATTGTTTTTGTTCCAAGCAGAATTCATCATTACCATTCAATCTCCTCAACCGGAATTACTGTTTCATTTTTATAAACCGAGGATACTGTACCATTTTTAACATGAATCACACGGTCAGCCATTGCGGTTAACGCTGAGTTATGGGTAATGATAACTACCGTCATTCCATTCTTATGACTCTGATCCTGCAATAGCTTTAAGATCTGTTTTCCTGTCCCGTAATCCAAAGCACCGGTTGGTTCATCACATAGCAGCAATTTTGGATTCTTAGCCAGCGCTCGGGCTATGGATACACGCTGCTGTTCGCCTCCGGAGAGCTGCGCCGGAAAGTTATTCAGCCTTTCTCCAAGGCCAACATCCTTTAGAATCTCTGCCGCGGATATGGGATTTTTAATCATCTGAGAGGCAATCTCAACATTCTCCTGTGCGGTCAGATTGGGTATCAGATTATAGAACTGGAACACAAAACCGATATCCTCCCTGCGGTAATTCGCAAGACGACGCTTATTCATTGCTGAAATTTCTGTTTCGCCGAGATAAACCTTACCGGAGGTTAAGGTGTCCATGCCGCCCAAGATATTCAGCAGCGTTGTCTTTCCCGCTCCCGATTGCCCAACAATCACACAGATCTCTCCTTTTTCTACTTCAAAGCTGGTATCATGCAGTGCGTTGACCGTGACATCACCGGAATGATATACCTTTCCTACATGTTCAAATTTTACAAAAGAGCTCATAATCCTCCTTCAATTCCTTGACAAGTGTTGAATTTTAAACTATGATTTAGCTTAATATGATTCAATATCCTTGTCAATTGTCAATGCAGAGAATATTGTTTAATATTCAACAGAAATAGTTAAAACGTTCAAAAGTGAGGTATTCTACCATGAATAAAGGCGGAAATAATAATAGAAGTGTTCGCAACACCAAGAAGAAGCTATTAACCGGTTTACTCAGCTTAATGAGAGAAAAGCCTATTTCATCGATCACAGTTCGCGAATTAACAGAGCTTGTAGATGTTAATCGGGGAACCTTTTATTTTCATTATGCTGATCTTTATGATTTAATCAGGCAGGTCGAGGAAGATTTTCTTCTGGAGTTTAATGAGATTATTGATAATATGATGCGCAATATTCCGGCAACAAGTAATCCCCCAGAGCTCCTAGTTAAGATCTTTTCTTTTTGTGCTGAAAACCGGGATCTTTGTGAGATCTTACTTGGACCTAACGGGGATGCAGCCTTTGTAGACCGAATTAAGAACATTGTAGATGAAAAGTGCTCCGCTACTTGGAAAAGTATCGGAGCACATATGAGTTTCGAAGAATATGAATACTTTAATGCCTTTATTATCCACGGCTTCATCGGTATTCTTGAGAAATGGCTGAAAACCGGCTGTAAGCAGACACCGGAAGAAATGGCCGTATTCGAGGCAAAGATCATTCTTCCTGCCGCAAAAAGTTCTATGGGCTTTGTAGAGCCAAATGGGTGATCTATTATTTATAAATACCGTAAGTCTTATTTACATCCTGAATATAAATAATACCCTTTCCCGGCTCATCCATTTTCAAATCTTGCCTAATTGAGGTAACGATGGCTTCTGTCATGGCTGTTTCCGATAGTATAATGACAATTTCTTTTTCCGGCTCAATATCCATGGAAAATAATTTGCTGGTCTCATGAATTCCTGAACCTCTTCCATTCATGATAGTACCGCCTTTTGAGCCTGCCTTCATTGCAGCATCAACAACATCCTCTGCTTTTCCTTTATCAACAATGACCGTTATTACCTTATACATCGTTGCTTCTTCACCTCTTTCTTTATCCAGTTGATCACATTTGTAGCAGCTCATTCCTACTGCTGCACTAATAGACGTTGTAAACGCAATTCCATGATTTGGCTTGCAGAATTTATATTCCTCATTCAATTTATCCAGAGCCTGGTTTGCGGTTTGCTTATCTGCAACCATATATAATATCTCTTTTCTTACATCAGAGAGTCCAATATAATCCAGTATTCTGCTGTTAATTGTACCTTTTGCCAATGATATTGTTCCACCATGAATTCCATGGTGTTTCGCTGATTTTAACATTTTACTTCCCATTCCGTAATTCACAATGACGCAGATCAGCTCTATTTCTACAATATCCATCTTATTGTTCATTGTTAACAACCCCTCCTTTCCTGGATTTCAATTTAAATATTAGTCCTAGTATTTGTAATGCAATCAACGGGGTCATCGCAACCATTGCAATCATACCAAAGCCGTCGACTAATACATTTGCTCCCTCGATTGCCTCTGCTGCACCCTGTGCATAGGCTAGAATAAATGTGGCGGTCATCGGCCCGGATGCCACCCCACCGGAATCAAATCCGATACCAACAAAGAGCTTAGGTACAATATAGCTCAATACTAATGATATGATATATCCGGGGAGAAGGTACTGCCATAGCTGCAGTTGCGGTATTAATATTCTAATCATAGATAAGGCAACGGCACAACCAACTCCTATCGTTAAGGTAACCATAACAACGCTTCTCTTTACATAACCGCTGGTAACATCCTCTATCTGATGGGTTAATACATATACTGCCGGTTCTGCAAGTATGGTAACCACACCTAAGATAAAACCAATCACGACTACATAAACCTTATTGTCCAGGGATGCTACGCTAAGTCCGACCGCTGTTCCAACATCCATAAAGCCGGCATTTACACCCACCAGAAACATTACTAATCCAATAAAAGTAAATACGATTCCAAATAATATTTTACGTACCTCTCTCTTTGATAATTTAAAAGATATTTTTTGGAATATGACGAAAAGCAACAGAACAGGAAGCAATGCTACAACTATTTCTCCTGCTATCTTAGGTAACTCATGTATAAAAGGATAAAGGATTGAATCAGAAATCACATCCTGCTCCAGACTGCCTGTTATTTTATCTGTTTTTGATATAATACTCATGATCATAACAGAAATGATTGCTCCTGTCGATGCGATAGCTACCAAACCAAAGCTATCCTTTTCCGAGGCTTTACTATCCTTTTTTAATTTCGAAACACCGATTGCAAGGGATAAAATAAAAGGAACTGTCAGTGCACCTGTGGTTGCACCAGAAGCATCAAAGGATATGGCTAGAAACTCTCGCGAAGTAAAAAGAGAAAGCACTAAAATGATTCCGTATAAAATAGATAGTAATTTATATAAAGGGAAATTATAAACGATTCTAATTAAACCGATAGCCAGCATGCTTGCTATACCGATAGACACTACAACAACGATACTTCCTTTTGAAATCAAACCAGACGTGACCATATCTACTTGTGCTGCAAGGATATGTAGATCTGGTTCTGCAACGGAGATAAAAAAGCCCAATATTAACCCGGCAATAGCCACAAACCATAATTTATTAGTCTTGGCAATTGTTCCTCCCATGTTATTGCCGATTGGAGTAATACCAACATCTACTCCTATTAAGAATACGGTCAGTCCAAAGATGATAAGAACTGCACCAATTAAAAACCTTACGATTAACGGTGTTTCTAGCGGAGTTAACGTAAAATTCAGTATCAACACAATTATTGTGATTGGGAGAACTGAGAATAAAACTTCTTTCAATTTTTCACTGAATACACTCAAATAATTTTCTTCCTTTCTTACTAATTTTGTAGTTATGAATTTCGTATAATACGATTAGAACAACCTTTAGCCGACATTATGTTTCTTTGCTATTAACAGCTTTGATCTTCACCGGAGGAAGGCACCCCTTATAAATACTTTACCAGCTTTTGCACCGTATTCATCGTTCTTGAGGTCAGGACACTTTTCCAGGTTTTTTTCCCAAGTATCTGACTACCGAACTCAGATTCCAACGTATTACCCTTAGGGACAATCCAATAGATTCCGTATTCACCTAATAAGAACTGCTCCTGCTCAGCCTTTTTGCAAGTTTTAAATAAATCCTGAAGTTGAGTTCCAATCGTATTGTCTTTACTTAAGAGGATATAATGATGGCACCCTTCCGGTACCTCATGTGCGGCTGCTTCTTTCATAATCTCATCAATTTGCTTCGCGGATTTGATGATAATATAGGCTTCGTATCCGAAATGGTCACTAAGTCCCTCTTCTATCCTTTTCTTATGCTCTTCATAGGACAGTTCCTCTTTAGTACAGGCAACCACATTCCCGGTTGCCAGTATCGTTTTTACGTCAGTATATCCCATAGTCTCTATGACGTTTCTTAATTCTTCCATCTTTATGCTAATCCCATTTACATTAACACCGCGCAAAAATATGACCAGCTTTTCCATAAGACTACCATTGTCTCCTTTGCATTAAAATCAGTTTCAGCACGTAAATATCTCTTACAACAAACTTTGAACTGTTATTGTCACCCTTTTTATCTCCTCGGGTCAAGCACTGCTGGAAGCTACTTATAGATACCATAGGTCTTATTTACATCTTGAATATATATAATACCCTTTCCTGGTTCATCCATATGTAACTCTTTTCGAATTGAGGTTACGATGGCTTGCGTCATACTTGTTTCTGAAAGAATAATTACAATCTCCCTTTCCGGTTCAATATCCATGGAAAAGAGTTTACTGGTCTCATGAATTCCCGAACCTCTTCCGTTCATAATGGTACCACCCTTTGAGCCTGCTTTCGTTGCAGCATCAACAACATCCTCAGCTTTTCCTTTATCAACAATGACTGTAATCACCTTATACATCGTTTCTTCTTCACCTTTCTCGATATCTACCTGCTCACATTTATAACATCTCATTCCTACTGCTGCACTAATAGAAGTTGTATATGCTATACCGTGATTTGGCTTGTTAAGCTTATACTCCTTATTTAATTTATCCAACGCCTCGTACGCAGTTTTCTTTTCTGCGACCATATACAAAATCTCTTTTCTTACATCCGAAAGTCCCATATAATCCAGTATTCTACTGTTAATTGTTCCCTTTGCCAATGATATTGTTCCACCGTGTATCCCGTGGTGCTTCGCTGATTTTAACATCTTACTTCCCATTCCAAAATTTACAATGACACAAATCAGCTCAATTTCTACAATATCCATTCCATTATCCATTGTTTTCCATCCCTCCTCTCCTCGATTTTACACGAAATATAATACATAATATTTGTAATACCATTAATGGAATCAACATGAAGGTTAAGTCCAAACTATGTGCGATTGATATTTTTCCTGTATTGCTGCTGATGGGAGGATGTTTTTTCAATCGCATATAAATTGCACATTCCCCTGTGCACAGCATTTAAGAACAAAGTCCCTAATAAGAGTCTGTCTTTTACGGCAATTCTATTCCAGACATACCCCTTGAATAAATCCTTAACGAGGAATACCTCTCCATCTTCCAGATTGTCTGTTTCTTTCATAGCCTCTTCCAGTAATTCATTTACCTCGTACATAGATTGCTCCTTTTCTTCCACGTGCTCAACCACGTTGTTAAGAACATTGTAAATGTTTTTTACCAAGAAGTCAAACAAAACCAATAAAAACTTCAATTTGTTAATAAAAAAGGCACAGAACTACAGCTTTATCAGCCTGCTCTATGCCTCATTGCTAAATTATATTAATTCCATACCTCTTTCGCAATTTCCTGTACCAATTTCAATTTTGCCCACTGTTCTTCTTCTGTAATTTTATTTCCTTCTTCTGTAGAAGCAAATCCACACTGTGGGCTTAGGCATAACCGCTCTAATGGTACGTATTTTGCTGCCTCATGAATTCTCTTTATAATATTCTCCTTTTCCTCCAGCACCGGAGATTTTGTTGTGATAAGTCCTAATACCACCTTCTTATCTTCACTAATATAGCGAAGGGGTTCAAAATCGCCGGATCGTTCATCATCAAACTCCAGATAAAAGGCGTTGACCTCCTCCTTTGCAAATAAATCCTTTGCCACTCCTTCATAACCACCCTGGCAAGCCCAGGTGGAATGAAAATTGCCTCGGCAGATATGTGTGTTTATCACCAAATCCTCCGGCTTATCTTCGATGGCAAGGTTATTAATATGGATCAAGGTCTGGATATTCTGCTCCAATCCATGCTCATCCGTTCCCAGGATAAAGCAGGCATTCGGATCAACACATACGCCCCAGGTACAATCATCAAATTGAATATTTCTGCAGCCTGCTGCGTATAGCTCCTGGATGACCTTCTTATACCCCTTGGCAATATCGTTGATTAATTCTTCTTCCTTCGGATAAATAGCCTTTGTACGTTCCAGGTTACCCGGGGTGATCATCTGAAACAAGAACTGAGCCGGCGCCGGTATGGTCTGACGAGCCGCGGTATTCTCATCCTCGAATTGCTTCACGAATTTAAAATGCTCTACAAAGGGATGATTCTTGGCGCTTACCTTTCCAGTAAGGTAAGTATCATCAATCAAAGCTGCTTCTCCGTGGAAGGGAATTCCGCCCTTTGTCTTTTCATGTCCAACTCCCTCAAAAGCCCACATAAAATCAAGATGCCAGGAGCTTCTTCTATATTCTCCGTCCGTGATCACAGAAAGCCCCACCTCTTTCTGCTTCTTGATTAAATCAGTAATTGCTCTATCCTCTACCTCTTTTAATTCCTTTGCGGTGATTTTACCATTAGAAAGTTCCTTTCGTGCCTGTAACAAATACTCCGGTCTTAAAAAGCTTCCTACAATATCATATTTAAAAGGTGCATTATTATTCATTATTAATCTCCTGCCTTTCTTAATTTACAACGATTAAGTAGTTCCTACTGAACAATAGTATACGTCTATTTTTCTATCTTGAAAAATACAAAAAAATGTGCGTTTGCTATAGTTTAAAACTATAACAAACGCACATTTTAAATATTATGCTATATCTA
>JAQZBD010000043.1 GCA_029239235.1 Herbinix sp. | reverse complement strand
GTTGTAGTTATATTCTATGAGTGGCTGGGTTCCTACCTTTACAGCTTTATTATTACCAAACTCATCATAATCAAAATCATAGTAAAATCCGTTATGTGTCAGCTTTTTCAGATAATTATTGCTATACTCGTAACTATTGGTTACAGTCTGTGTACCCTGTGCCGTACTGACCGTTGCACTCACGTTCTTCAACTGGTCGGTATTCTCATAATGGTCATAACTGGTAGTGTTTCCATTTGCATTCTGCACGGATTTTAGCACACCCTTGCTCTGGTCATAGGAATAGGTTGTTGTGTTTCCGTCCTGGTCCGATGTCGTTTCTACATAAGCACCGTCCGGGGTATAGGATGTGCCTGTCTCGATTTTCAGGGTTGCAAGGGAATCATCAGCGTTATTCTGGATCACTGACTTTACTACATTCGCTGTATTTGCACCAGGATTCGTATCCGTAACTTTGTCATAAGTAAATTTGGTAACTACCCCCCTCTGGGTTTTTACCTGGGTCAGGTTATGCTTCTGTGGGTTTGCCGCATCATAGCTGTAGCTTGTCTTATTCCCGTTGGCATCTGTTACCGATGTCATATCGTTTATATTATTATACTCTGCGCCTGTTTTCTGGCTGGTATTCCTTAATTTTTCTTTTGTATTTCCGTTATTGTCATATTGATAGGTACTGTAGCTTGCTACATTGTCCTTCGTAATGGATAAATCATCAAAATATACCGTATTACCCTGGTAGCCGTATCTTGGATAGACGGCAATCTTTGTCGGGGTTTTCACCTCACCGGTTCCGTCACTCAGGTCAATCGTTACCGCCCCGTACTGCCAGCCCACGATGTCATGGTTGAATACGACCGGATCCTTCCATACAGAAGAACCATCTGAATAGGTCACCAAAACAGATATTTTAAACCTTCTGTCTTCACCGGTCGGGCTTGTTGCGTTAAACTCCGGTAAAGAGGATGCCTTTGCCCAGCCGCTGATGACATAGAGGTCACTTTCAGTTCCGGATACTGCTACCTCCTGGCTGATGTATTTATTTTTTGCTTTATCCCCTATCATTCGGAAGGATGTCCCGCCGCTGACATAGGTGGATGTAAAAGGGATATCAGAACTGGCAAGGTCCAGGTCATTTGCTGCATACCCATATAATGCATCCGAATTCTCAAAGCTGGAATTCTCCAGCAGGTTATAGGCATTTGCTGCATTTCCCTCCTCCAGCTGGAGAGCATCAAAGTAAGCACTGCCGTTTGCACTCTTTAAGATCAGGTTCACTGAGATATTTGTCGCATTACTCGGAACCTGGAAGGTTACATTCAGTCTCCTCCAGCCGTTGTTCAGTCCGTTGTTAGTAGCGGAGGTGATAAAGTCGGAATAGAAGGACTTTGCCGTGCCGTCCGGCAGGTAGCAGTAAACCAGGAGTGCCGCACCATAAGAGTCCTGGTTTAGAGGGGTAAAGCCCTCAAGTGTATTGACATAACCCGAAAAGGTATAATATCCACCGGGTTTTACATCTTCACTTGTCAGCATCTGGCGGTAGCGGATATTGCTGCCGGCCGTTGCGGAGGAAACACCGATTTTTAGGGACTTGCCCCCGATGTAGGAATAGGAGGAATTACCGACTGTTTCCGTACATGTTCCTGTTTTTATCATGTCCCAGTGATCCGTACTTTCCACGTTGTGGTTCAGGAGCAGGTTTTCAATACTGGCACCCATTCCATTGCTGTAAGCTACACGGTTAGCCTTTTTGATGGTTTCATCCGTTAACCCGCCTGTAAATTTGATATCCGTGGCATTCAGCTGTTTTCCCCCGGCTTTTGCCTGGGTAGAAATAAGCCGTCCCCAGTCATCAAACTGGCAGGTTGTAACAATGTCATCACCAGAACCATAGGTATCATCAATACCACTAGTTGTAATCTTCGTGGTATTATAATCCGAATAATTGAATCCCATCTTTTGCCCCAGGGAGCTGCCGCCATATTCGGTCGCTGTCTCTACCCTCATTCCCTGGGTCAGATAGGTAAAAGATAGTTTGTACGCATCCGGATCCATGATGTGCTTCAAGACATGGGACACATAATAATCATAACTGCTGACGGTTCCATCTGGGTTCGTCACTTTTTTCAGGTCCCCATTTTCAATTGTAAAAACTGTTACACGATTTGCAGCATCTTTAATCTGTGTCAGAGTTCCACCCGAACTGCTGATCGTTATTTTCCTTCCTGCCCCATCGGTAACCGACTGGATGATTCCGCTGCTGTAAGTAAGCTTTATAGTATTTCCGTTGGAATCCTTAATATTTAATAAATTACCGTAGGTTGAAAAGGTATAGACCGTATCCTGCTGATCCGTGATTGTATATCCCACATTAGGAGTATCTACTAAGGTTAGACCGAGCCCATCTTCATCAACATACGAGTGTGTGGAATTTACCACTATCTTTTTAAAATAATGTACCGTACCGTCTGCATCTGTATATTGATAAGGATAATCCGGATTTCCTGTTTTCTTTATGTATTGCTCAATATTCAGCTTCCACCCATATCCACATTTCAAACCGGTGCTAAAGCTTTCTGAGTCTGAATTGTTTACATTATAAGTCAGATAGACGGATGCAGGCATCCGTTGTCCACCGGTAGATATTTCATTCTGTTCAAAGTACAGGTTGCCGGTATAATCATTGACATAAGCAGTCCCTGCACTGCCCACACCCAGGTCTGTATAGGAATAGTAGCTCTCCGTCCCCCTCATGTTACGGTAGGTCAGTACCATCTCTGGATATACGCCTGACTCAGGTGATCGTTCTGATTTAAATTTTGCGTAAATTGAGTTGACGGTATTCTGCGTGCCTTCCTGCTCTGCTTTCAGCATAATTCCATAGTTCGCAGTATTCCCATCATACCATTCCTTTGCTATTTTTGTAATATCAAGGGTCTTGTTTATGGTTTTACTGCCTTCATCCTTTGTGATCGTAAAATAGTCCGTCTCAAGATAATCATAATTCGGTTTTGTATTCCAGTTGACCGTGGATACGTCCCAGGCAGAGGTCAGTTTATATACACTGATCGGTGAGGGTGGAGTAGTGGCTGCATAAGCATTGGCATCATATTGGTTTATATTCAGGTATGCATCTGTAACAATATCTCCTTTTGCCAATTGGGGAAGCTGGAATTTGATCAGGGTCCGACAGCTATTGTAAGCGGTAGATTCCACACCGGCTAGCAACATGTTGTATCCACTATAAAAGTTGGTGGTTGCCATCTTCGAGGAGATAAACGTCGAAGAAACCGCCGGCTTTGCTGTTGTTACTGTAGGATCGATCGTTACAGGGAATTTTATATTCTCACCGTTGATCCATTCACTGTCAGCGGTTACGGTTAATTGGTACCCGGAACCTTTCTTTGCTAAGCTGTATAAAACCTTTGTAGAAAATTCGTTATTCGCATCATACATAAATGGTGCCGGAAGTTCATAAATTACTTTTCCGGATGCATCATCAGATGCTGTAATCATATTATCCCCCAGCACAAGCTTCAGATTAGACACTTGGATATCAAAGGTGTATACATAAGAAGCCTGCTTTGCATTTATTACGATGTCTTCCTTCAGACCTGTACCTGTCACCTGGTATTCAATATCGGAACCATCATTTGTAATCCCATCATATGCAATGGTGTCACTGGTAGTTTCTTCTACTTTATAAGCTTCATAAGTTTCTTCGCTGGTAACATTGCTTTTGTCGGCTATCTTATCTTCTTTTTTATTTATGGCAGCCCTGAAGGATTTTCTGCTGTTCATTGTTTTTCCTGCCAAAGAAAATGCCAGGGAATATTTCCCTTTCTGTATCTTTGCAAGATTGCCCTGTGCACTGTCCCCTGCAATTTTTACCTTAAACCCGGCTTTGGCATTAGTATAACCAGAAAAATCGCTGCTATCTTTTGGCGCTTCCAGGGAGAGTGTATTATCAATATCTTTCCACTCATCGTTCTCATAATAATGTACCGGCTGGGAATAAACTACTGCCTGTACCGTATTATCACTCAATAAGAAGCGCTTCTCATTTTCTTTTCTCTCATCCTTTAGCTCATACAATACGGTTGGTTCTGCATCCGTATTATCTGCGGTGGATAAGTCTTCAGAATCCTCTGAATATGTAGCTGTGTTAATTTCGTTGCTCTGCGTACTCGCACTGGCTTGGTATGGAATTAAACCAACTACCAAGCTGATAATAAGTATGCCTGCGCATACTTTATTAAAATAGCTCTTTTTCATCATCTACTCCCTTTATTTATAAATAATTGCAATTAATTTACATTGCATTTATATTTTACAGGGGGCTTATCGATATTTCATTAGTTAACGAATGGGCTTTCTTCTAGATAATGGTGAAGTCGACGGTGAACTTTTAACACCTAATTACGCTTAAAGTGAGGTATAAAAAGATAAAAATAAAGGATTAAGATTCTTGCGTAAAGAATTCTTAATCCTTTATAAAATATATTTCAACATTCCCCTTACATCAATCTGAGATTCTCTTGAAAACAACCAGAAGTCATTTGATTACTTTCAGTGGGTACATTTCAATGCATTAAACTGATTTAAATCTCTGACTTACTATTAAATACGAAACAAAAGCGTTGCCGCGTCCAGCTCCTTCGTATCGCTTGCCAGCCTCTCCACCGTTTTGTTCAGCTGTTGTACCGCAGATAACTGATTATTGGCCGAGGTATTAATCTGCTCCGTTGCGGCCACAGTCTGCTGAACGACTGCGGATATATCCGTCATTGCCCGCATGGTATTGTTCTTCGCCTGCTCCATCTCATCGACCTCGACCGAAATTCCCTGCAGCGTTGCCGCCAGATGTTCCACCCCTTGATTTATCTCATGAAATACCAAAATAGTCTTTTCAAGAGTCTCTCCTTGCTGCTCCACGATACTCTCAGCAGTTCTGGCTGATAAAAAGGTTGTCTTGGTTCTGCCCTGAATTGTCTGCAGAATGTCTCCGATTCGCTTGGAAGCCTCCAGAGATTGATCTGCCAGACTTCGTACTGCATCAGCGACAACAGCAAAACCCCTTCCCGCTTCTCCTGCTCTGGCTGCTTCAATGGATGCATTCAAAGACAAAAGGTTCGTCTGTTCTGCAATATCATAGATTACCCTGAGAATATCGGATATTGATTGCGACTCAGCATCCAGTATCTCGATATTTTGAATAACCGAATGAGTGATATCCGTGGTTGCCTGTGATTTCCGGCTTAACTCCTGGATTAAAAGAATTCCTTCTTGGGAAGTACTCTTTGTAGTCTCCGCAATCCGTTCAATTTTGCCGGTGCTTTGATTCACGTTATTTACCTTATCTGAAAGGATATTCATTTGCCCAAGACAGCTTTCCGTATCAGCTGCCTGATGCTCCATTCCTTTTTCAATTTCCTCAATTGCAATATTAATTTCCTTTGCTTTTGCGAAAAAGTCTGCAGCAGACTCTTTCACTTCCAAGGAGGAGCCGGTAACATTAGCACTGACCTGAGTGATCTTTTCCATTAAAGTCCTCATGCTTTTCAGCATATAATTCATATGCTCCGCCAAATAAGACAATTCATCCCTTCGTCTTAAATGAATACTGGAGGTTAAATCACCTTCCGAGGCCTTTTTAATGGCTGATACCATTTGTTTTGTCGCATTACCGATTCCGGTTGCCATGAGGGTACCAATCAATATTGCAATCATGGAAGCAACGATGACGAATAGCATGGTTATCATTCTAATATCGTCTGCCTGCTTCGTAATTAATGCTTTTGGAATCAATCCGCAGATTACCGAACCGGAAGATTCAATTTTGGAATATAGGAATAGATAAGATTCTCCCTGATAATCAATATAATCATAGCCCTTTTCAAGAGATTTTTCCGTTATATTCTTATAGATGGGCAGTGATGTAAAGACCATATTGTCTTCTTCCAGAGAGTTAATTTCCCGCCCGTCACAAGTAATAAAACCGGCGATGCTCCCGTCACCCCATTCAAAACTTTGTAGTGTATCTGTTACCGCCTCTGGTGTAATATCAACAACCACATACCCCAGTACTTCTTTCCCGGACTGTGAAAATCCACTGGACTTTTTTATTTTTTGAATAATAGATAAGCTATATTTGCCCGAATCTGTCTTAAAGCTGGAATCCAGATAAGGATGCTTGCCAACCCAAATATAATCCTGAGTTTCCATAGCTTCAGTAGCTTCAGATAGAAGCTTTCCCTCCTCGGAGGTCTTAAAACCTGTGAATATATCCTCCTTCAAGGCTCCGGTTTTGGTGGATATTGCAACTCCATGCTTCGAGAAGATATGGATATTGCTTATAAACTGATCTGCCGCTAATTTTGCTATAATTGATTTATGTATGTTTTTGTAAGAACCATATTGTTTCACGTCCTGCATATTATCATCTGCCGATAACTGGTTTGCTGATGCTGCGATTGATTGGAATCCTAAATTAAAATACTTTGCTGTAGCATCTACCGTTTCCTGCATTGCTTTTTCATAATTAGTCACAATACCATAGGATGCCTTCTGATAGGAAATGATACCAAGTGCTACAATGAATAAAACCGGTATTAAAAAAGCTAGAAAAAGCTTTGCTTTAATGCCTCTGAAAAAACTCACTGGAATCACACTCGCTTTATATTATTTTGGACAAGTGAATCGGTCTTCCAACTCATCATGTATGTATCTCAATATCCTTTTGTGAAATTGTATTGCGATATTCATTTGCAGATATGCCCATACTCTTTTTGAATACCCTTGAAAAATGAGCCATATCCATGAAGCCTATTCGTTCTGCGATATCTCCGATCCTTAAGGAAGGGTCTCTAAGTAATTTTTGAGCTTCTTTGATGCGAATATTGTTTAATATCTCAGAAAAATTCTGTCCCAGGTGACGGTTAAGCAGCTTACTCAAATGCCATTGACTCACATAGGTTTTCTCTGCTACTTCGGACAAGGTTATCTTATGTGGGTAATTTTGTTCTATGTATTTAATGGCATTGTTCACGATAAAGTTGCTCGCTTCTGTATCCAGCTTTTCTTCCTCAGCCAACGGCTCTCTTCCGGAATCCGTAGGTTTAATTCCATGCTCCTTCAGATTTTGCACCATGACCTTAATGGCTTCTTCAATTTCCTCCAGATTCGAGGGCTTTAATAAAAATCTGGTAACCCCTAAGTTTACCGCTTTTTGCGCATATTCGAACCTCCGATAACCAGTGAGAATACTGACTTCCATTTCCGGAAATTCGGATTTTATCCCCGCAATCATAGATAAACCATCCAAATCCGGCATTGATATATCTGTGATAATAATATGAGGTGCGTGCTTTCTGATTATCTGTGTACCTTCTACTCCATCATTTGCACTGGCTGCAATACGGCATTCAAAACGCTCCCAATCGATCATACGGGAGATTCCTTCTACGATTATGGGTTCATCATCAATTACAACAACCTTATACATAATCCACCCCTATTTTTTTCTCCAATTGTTACCTTAATTCTATCCTTTTATAGCTCCGGCTGTCAAACCCTTAATGATATTCTTCTGTAAAAAGATATAGACAATTAACACAGGAATAATAATGATCGCAATGGAAGCCGCCATCAAGCCGTAGTCCGTACCGTACTTGGAGCTAATCTCATTTAACAAGGCACAGATTGGGTATTTGGTTCTTCTTCGGATCATAATGAGCTGGGTAAATAAATCATTGTAGGACCAAAGGAAACAGAAAATTGCAACTGTTGCCAGCGAGGGCTTACATAAGGGAACAATGATTCTTGTAAACACCTGTCTTACATTTGCTCCCTCCATATAGGCTGCTTCTTCCATCTCAATCGGAAGATCCCTCATATAGCCTATCATAACAACTGCGGCAAAGCTTAAATTACCTGCGATCTGCGGTAGAATTACTGAGATTGATTTATTAAGCAGATTAAAGTTTGACATCATCTTAAATACCGGAATGATCGTTGAGAACACCGGAAACATAAGACTTGCCATAATTAAGGAAATGACAATTTCTTTTCCTCTAAACTGATATCTTGTCAGGGCAAAGGCCATCATACTGGCAAGAATCATTACTCCAATGGTAACACTGCCGGAGATGATAAGACTATTTTTATATGCCTCAAGAATATTCAAATTATCAAAGGCATTCAAATAATTGTCCCAGGTAAATTGTATGGGCAGGGCAAAGGAAGTATTCACTACTTCTCTTGACGGTTTAAAGGAATTATTAATAATCCACACAAAGGGAAAAATCGTTGTTATTCCCCAGAGGGTCAGAAATATATATATAATAATATCGGATATTTTTATTTTCTTTCTATTTTTTTTAACAGACATCATTACCTCCGTTCCACTAATTGCTATAAGTTTGCCTCGGGTCTCATTATCTTTGAAACTACCTTTGATATAATAACTCCCAATACAACAATCAGAAATGCAATCGTTGAGCCGTAATCGATATTACCAATGGTAAAGGTCTGTTCATACATATAGGTTCCCAAAAAGTGAGTAGTTCCCTGGGGTGCTCCCTTCGGTACGATTACCCAGGGTAAATCAAATACTTTTAATGCGCCTGTTACAGCAAGGGTAATACAAGTAGTCATTGCGCCGCGAATAAGCGGAATTGTGATATAAAATACCTGTTTGAATTTTGTACATCCGTCAATCGCAGCCGCTTCATAAATATCATCCGAAATGGCATTTAAACCGGTTAGGATGATTACAAAATAAAAGCCAACATAGCTCCAGACAATCGGTATTGATACCATTTTAAATGCATTTTCAACGGATAACCAGTTTACAGCAGGAACTCCGAGAACTTCCATAAGCTGATTCAGCATTCCGCCCTTATAATTATAGAATAATTGAAATAACAGACCAATGGCCGTTGCAGAGATGACGATAGGGAAAAAATAAATGGTTCTGAAAATTTGTTGTCCCTTTCGAATCAGGCTGACCAGAACAGCAAGCACAAATGCTATTCCAACCTGGAATACCACTGACAAAATCATCATTTTTAAGGAATTTAAGACTGCTATTTTTATCTTAGGGTCGCTAAAAAGCTTCTTATAATTATCAAATGCAAGAAATGTCCATTCCTGTCCCGGTAGCTTTATCACCGATTTCATGTCATAAAAACTATTAACGATATTCTCAAGAAACGGTTCAAATAAGAATATCAGCATTAACAACATGCCTGGCAACAGAAATATAAGTAATGGTAATTTTTTCTTATATAGCATAATTTTCTCGCCCTTCCTATACAAAGAGGAGAGGGCCGGCAAGACCCCCTCCCTGATAGATCTAACTATTTTGTATTAATTCCTAAAACTTCATCCAATAAATCCTTAGAGGATTTTGCACCGGTGGAAACATCTACAACACCTGCAACCAAAGTGTTATAAGCTTCCTGGCTGATACGGGAATCAGTAGGAGCACTGATGCTGGTAGCTGCCTGGCTGTAATCCATACCGGAGATACCAAGTGGTGTCATATTATCTACTGCCTGAACTGTTGTTGCTGCCTGGCCGTTACCATTCCAGTATTTCTGAACAGAAGCTGAACTGGTATGAGTCATAACAAATTTAACAGCTGCATCTCTCTTATCTGGATCTTCCCAAGCTTTCTTTGTAATATAGAAACCTGAAGAAATACCACCAACCATGCTGCCTGCCTGAGCCTTGCCGCCTGCAATTACAGGGAAGGTTACTAATACGGTGTTATCCTGATCCGGAATACCGCCAAGATACCAGGAACCGTCTAACTGCATAGCAGCTTCTTTATTTTTGAACATTTCACCAGCGAAATCATTATCGATGGTATCTGTATCAACCGGGAATGCGCCCAGATCTCTTAATGTCTTGAACATATCAAGACCCTTGCACCAATCTTCCGGAGCTGAGGTAGGAACAGTTTTGTATCCATCTGCTCCAGCAGCAGAAAGCATTAAGAACTCGATCCAGTAATGAGGAACATTATTTAAGGAAACAGCGATCGGAACGATATCGTTCTGCTTAAATACGTCGATTGCCTTTAACATCTTATCCCAATCGGTAGGAAGCTCTAAGCTATACTTATCAAATAAATCCTTGTTACAGAATAAGCCTTCCCAATAACCGGTGGTAGGAACTGCTCTTTGAACACCGTCAGGATTTGCTGATGCAGCAAGTGCGGAATCAAGAGTATCACCTGCATATTCAGGATATTCTGCTTTGATTTCATCAATTGATACGAATTTATCCGCTGCTAAAACATCACTAGCATTTGCATCGGTGAAGTACTGAATTACGTCCGGTTCATTTCCAACTGCAAAGTCTGCTGCAATCTTTGTTTTCCAGTCCTGGTCAGCTGATTGTGAATCATCTTCAATCGTTATGTATGGGTAATCTGTCATGAATTGTTCATTGATTGCCTGGTAGTTACCTGCATTTGCATCTGTTCCGCCATACATGGATACGGTCATCAGGGTTACAGGATTTTGAGCTTCAGTATCCGTTGTAGTATCATCCGTACTCGGAGCCTCGGTAACTGTGGTTTCCTCTGGCTTACTTGTCTCTGTGCTATCTGCTGCTGGCTTTTTGCCGCAGGCGGTTAAGGATAACATCAAAGCAAATACAAGGATAACGGATAATACTTGTTTCAATTTTTTCATAAAATGAATCCTCCTTAAAATATAATATGTTCTCAAAAGAGACATCCCACTTCTTTTGGTACACTTATATTATAGTTACATTATTACTAAATTGCTTTAACCCAACTTGATATTATTTGTTTAATCTTGCCATTGTGATGGCAAAATAAGTCAATATAGTTGTAAAAAATTTTGTACTCGTTGTTCTGGAGATTTTTACAGCATATTCCTTTCATTTCTAGGTGCTTACATTTCCTTAATCTTATATGTATTTCTTTCGTATGTTTTGAATTTCTGCTCTGTCTTTCAATTTTTTTCTTTGTTTTCAATTTTTATCTCTGTTTTCAATTTTTATCTCTGTTTTCAATTTTTATTTCTGTTTTCAATTTTTATCTCTGATTCAATTTCAATCTCTGTTTTCAATTTTTATCTCTGATTTCAATTTCTATCTCTATTTTTAATTTCCACCTCTGATTTCAATTTACTTCCTCTGATTTATTCCATATTAAATTGGGCTTCTTCGTATCCGAGGTTGAAGGATCAAATTCTAAGGGCAGGGTTATCGTTGATGCAGTCTCACCTGCTCCGATGGGCTGAATCGTCAGACCGTATTCTTCTCCATAGATAAGCTTGATTCGTTCATTTACATTATAGATTCCAAGGGATTCATGCTTCGCCTTCTCCTCCAGATTCTGATTCCCGTCAAGAATACGCTGTACCCTCTTCCTATCCTCCTCGGTCATATCTTTACCGGAATTAATGATCTGAAGCCGGGCATGATCCCCCTCCTTAAATATTTTAATTCGGATACTGCCACTCTTCACTGTCTCCACACCATGAACAACAGCATTTTCGATTAAGGGCTGTAAAATTAGCTGTGGAACTTGTATCTGAAGCATGGTCTCGTCTACTTCCTTTTCAATCATTAAGCGCTTTCCAAACCGCATGGAAATAATATAGCAATAGGCATCCACACAGCGCAACTCTTCCGCCAGATTAATCATCTTCTTATTCGATCGATCCATGCTGTAATTTAGTAAGGTTCCCAGTGCCTCAATCATCTTGGAAACCGTAATGTCTCCTGCCATACGCGCCTGCCAGTTCATCATTTCCAGTGTATTATTCAGGAAATGCGGATTAATCTGGGATTGCAGCGCAATAATTTTAGCATCCTTTCTGGCTAACTTCTCACTATAGGCATAATCAAACAAATATTTAATCTCGGAGGACATCTGGTTAAAGGACACCTGCAGCACGTCGAATTCTTTATTCGGCATGAGCTCGCCTGAGATCTGCATACCGATATCACCCTTCTCCAGAGTCTTTGCCGCATCAATCATCCTGCTCATTGGCCGGGTAATATGATGGGATATAAAGTAAAGCATGTAGATAAAGATGGGGATACTGATTAGCATAATGGTTAGCATGACAGAATAAAGCCGGTTTAGCTCAGAGTAGATTACATTCTCATCAGCTACCATGATAGCTCCAAAATGAAAATCAGCGAATTTCTGCTGGTAGATTAAGCCGGTGTAGATATGCTCCTCTGCCCTCAATACCTTACGGTTCACCTTTGTAGAATAATAGGAGGATATCTTGTTTAAGATGCTGCTCTGCTCTTCTCCTAAAAGCTGTTTATTGTACGAAATAATAGATTCATTGTCATTTATGTAGAAGGCTAATTCATAATTTCGATTTAACGAAATACCATCAATCAGCTTATCCTTATCCAGTTCTAGAATCAGGGTTCCAAACTTGGTGTAATTACGCAGGGTATAGAGATTTCTTATGACATAAATTCTTCCGTTAATTACTCTTACCTGAGCATCGGAGGTATTCTGTTCTGAGATTTGATGAGCAGCTTCTGCTACCTCATTCTTATAGATATCGATGTAATTATTCTGTTTTTGCTTTGTGTAGTATATGCGGTCCGGCTCCTCAGTCAAATAGAAGACCGCAATTTCAAATCGATTATTGTTATAGTACTTACTAGTCAAGTTGCCGGTGATCTCCCGGTACAATTCCGTTTTTGTAAAATAACCCTTCTGATATTTCTGCCAGGCTTTCTCAATAATCTGCTCGTAGGAGGTATTTTTTGAAGCATCAATTGCTTCCTCAATTCGCTGGGCATTAAAGAAAGTAAAGTTTTTTAGGCTTTCCTCCATTAAGACAGTCGTCTTCTCAATAATATCATTACGATAGGATAAGGTCATAAAGGTATAGATTGCAATAACCGGAAGCATCCAAAAGGCTACCACCATAAACAATAGACGTCTTCGTAATGAAACATGTTTTCTCATAAGCAACCCCCAATAAGATAGATTCCCACATTACAGGAAAAAAATGTTTCTGTAATCGGGATACACGGCGCAAGATCAACTTCTACTTATATATCATGTACTCTTATGTTTATGAAAGTAAGACTCGCCGGCTCTTAATAATACAGTATTTAAAATGGGTTATCTTGCACAGATAACCCATCATTTGTTCTTACTTATATTAACATATTTACAAAAAAAATTCTATTTATTTCGTTACTTTTTCCCGTATCCCTAAAAATTCTTCATATATTTCGCAAACCTCTTTTGCAGCCTCTTCCTCAGGCATTTCACAGAAGATTCGAAGCAGCGGCTCTGTGCCGGAAAAACGTGCAATGACCCAACCGCCATTCCAAAAATAAATCTTACAGCCGTCCAGATAGGAAATCCGTTCGATTTCATAAGGCAGGTCGGGAATTAATTTATCCACCATCAGCTTACGATAAATCTCTTCCTTCTTTTCATGAGAGAAAACATAATCCTTTTCTTCCATATAGAAGCTTCCGAATTCTGCGGTAATATCCTGGCAAATCTCTGAAAGCTTTTTGCCCAGAATCGCAATCATCTCGATCAAAAGAGTTGCTGCGTATACGCCGTCCTTTCCCTTAATATGACCACGAACCGTTAAACCACCGGAGGACTCACCACCGATTACTGCATCTGTTTCCTTCATCTTTGAAGAAATATGCTTAAAGCCCACCGGAACCTCATAGCATTTCTCACCAAAGCTTTCCGCTACCTTATCTAACAAATGGGTGGTGGCAATATTGCGAACCGCTGCTCCATGCCAGCCCTTATATTTTACCAGATAATAATAAAGCAGAACCAGAATATCATTGGGATGAAGGAATTTACCGTTATCATCAATAACTCCGATTCGGTCCGCATCTCCATCTGTAGCAATACCGATATCACAATGACGTTCGATCACATAGTTTTGCAGACTCCGAAGAGTCATTGCAGAAGGCGAAGGGAGCTTACCGCCAAACAAAGTATCGTGACGATCATGAATAATAGCTACCTCGCAGCGAGCCGTGAGTAAAATTGTCCTTAGAGAGGTTTCGCTCACACCATACATGGGATCTAAAGCAATCTTAAGTCCTCGGTCACGAATTGCCTGCATATCAATGGCGTCGATAATATTATCAATGTATTCATTCATCGGATTAATCTCCAGAATTAATCCGTTATTCAACGCCTTCTCGTATTCCAGCTCAGAAATCTGTGATTCCTTCACATGGCTGATATAATTCTCTATCTCCTGTGTTTGAAACTCATCCGCATCCCTACCACCGGAGGTAAATACCTTAATACCGTTATAGATTGCCGGGTTATGGCTGGCTGTAACCATCATTCCATAGGGAAAATCATGGCTCATAACGTAATACATAATCAGTGGCGTTGGTGATGATTTATTAATTAAATAAGCTTTTATTCCTTCTGCAGCAAAAATCTCTGCCGCCCATCTCATTGCTTCTTTTGATAAAAAGCGCCGGTCATAGCCAATTACTATTCCTTTTTCAGCCACACCTTCATCAAGCATTTTCATGGCCAAGGCCTTCGACAGAATTTGAATATTCGCCTTTGTAAATTCATCACCGATCACGGCTCTCCAACCACCCGTACCAAATTTTATCATTGTTAAGCCTCCTTAATTCCGTTTTCAGCGGAATTTTCTGCCTTAAAGGGGGATTCACCCATGTAAACCACAATTTCATTGATGGTTCCCTGCGGCTGAACCTTAATCTGATCAACTATTTCACCGTTCAGGCTTATGGACTTCACACCCTTCATTACACCCTCCGGATTTTTTATCTGGATATGATAAACTGCACCTCTCCATTCACGGGTAATATCGAACTTGCTCCAATCGGAAGGAACACAGGGATCAATCAGTAATTCGTCAAACCCGGGACGGATTCCTAAGATATATCTGGTAGCAGAAAAATATGCCCAACCGCCGGTACCGGTCATGAATGGATGCCTTGCCCTGCCAAAGGCGGTATGCTCTTTACCCATAATGAACTGACAATAGGAGTAAGGCTCTGCTTCTCGAATTTCAATCAAATCATTTTGATGATAAGGGCATAGGGCGTCATAGAACTTCATAGCGCGGTCGCCACGGCCAAGCTTACATTCCGCAGCCCAAGCCCAGGGATTGGGATGACTGAAGATTGCTCCGTTTTCTTTTAACCCCGGATAAACTCTGGTAATAAATCCAATATCATCATCCGGCTTCGTATAAGAAGGACCATTCAACATAATTCCGTAAGGGGTATAGAGATACTTGTCAATAGAGTCCATAGCGCGAACTCCCTTATCCCTATCTGCAACACCGGAAAGCACTGCCCAGGCGTTGGACTCCAGATGAATCTTACCTTCTGTATCTTCTATCGTTCCGATTTTCTTACCCTTATGAGTGATACCTCGGATGTACCATTCCTGATCCCAAAGCTCTTTATCACAAGCTGCTTTCACCTGTGCTTGCATGGTTTTATATCGTTCTACATCTGTAGTTTTCCCAAGATACTGAGCTACCTCAAGGAAATTATCCAGCGCCCAGTAGTGCAAGAAGGATACCATTGCACTTTCACCGCCGCCTAAATTCAGACAGTCATTCCAGTCCGCTCTAAGTCCTTTACAAATACCAGTTGCACCTACCTGTTCGAAAGAGAAGTCAAGGATTCTGGTCATGTGCTCATAGACTGTACCGCTGCCGCCATCTGCATAGGTAATTTCCTCTTCTAAGAATGAGAGCTCTCCTGTTTCTTTTATGTATTCCACAATGGAGCTTACCAACCAAAGTGCATCATCGGAACAAGCCTGATCAATGCCGTGAATCATATCATCTTTATTCGGGGTTGGTATCACGGTCGGGGATTTAAAGGGTTTTACGTCATTGTCCGGTGCAAACCATTCCGGTTGGAACAGATGCAGCCCGTAACCCTTGGAAACAAGTGCTCTAAGGAGCTCTACAATTCTTTGTCTGCATTTATCCGGATTGGAATGGGGTACCGTCATTGAGTCCTGGGAGGTATCACGATACCCCAACCCGGTTCTTCCTCCTACTTCAATAAAAGAAGCAAATCTTGAGAACATAATATTAATTTCTGCCTGATATAAGGTCCAAATATTAATTAAGGTATTCATACCTTCATTCGGCGTATGTATCTGAAGCTTATTTAATTTCTCATTCCAAAAGTTAGACAGTTGTAGAAAGACCTCATCTACCTGTGTTAGGTCGGAATATTTCTCGCGAATCTTTCTGCCTTCGGAGCGATCCCCTTCTCCCAGCATAAAAATGATTCGGATTTCTTCTCCCGGCTTTAATGTTAATCTCTTATGAAGGGAGCCGCAGTGATTGTTGCCTTTCTCAAAGGAGCCACTGCAAATTCCTTGTTCTACAGCGATAGGATTATTTTCTGTATGATATAACCCTAGAAATTTATCTCGCAGACAGTCAAAGCTATCTGGGTCAAAGTTTGCTGTAAAGAACTGATAGCCAAATTCTTCGTAGAACAAATCATGCTCAATGATTCCATCTTCATAGGAAGAGCCGGCAGCATAATTACTCATTTGAAAATTGCGGTTATCCATATCGATATGGTGATAAGAAAATTCAAGGTAGGAAAATACACTTAAGCTTCTCTCTCTATCATCATTATTTTTAATTTTAACATCCCATAATTCCACCGGATCATCCATTGGAATAAATAATGTCTGCTCTGCCTGAATCTTATTATAGTCACAGGTATAGGTTGAGTAAGACAGGCCATGCCTGCACTGATAATTTGCCTGATCCAGTGGTTTTCCCACCGGTTGCCAGGAGATACTCCAGTAATCCTTATTTTCCTCATCCCTCAGGTAAACATAATGACCAGGCCGGTCCATTGGAACACTATTTGCGCGAAATCTGGTAATTCGATGGTACTCCGGTGATTTATAAAATAAATATCCACCTGCCGTGTGATTTACTACTCCGCACATGTCCTTGACGCCCAGATAATTTGTCCATGAGGTAGGTAAATCAACACGTTCTATTACATACTCTCTCTTACTATTATCAAAATAGCCATAGTTCAAAAAATACACCTCCCAATTCATCCTTAAAACAAGGGATTAACTGTAAGTGATGCTATCCGCCTTGAAAGTTACGGTTCGCTCATCTTCTTCACTTGCAGAATATTCCTCTTATCATAATTATAATAAATGGGGAGGTGATTACTATTGCTGAGAATGTCAATATTTGATTTTAATTGCTCTAGTTATTATCGTTAAATGAGCTGCCTGAGTCAAAGCTGCTACTGTCAAAACTATTGTTGTCAAAACTACTGCCACTGTCAAAGTTGTTATTATCAAAGCTGCTATTGTCAAAGCTATTATTGCCGAAGCTGTTGCTATCGAAGTTATTATAGCTATTATCAAAACTATTGCTATCACTGCTATTATTAAAGTTACTTTGATCAAAAGCGTTACTAATGTTATAATCTATGGCATCCGGGATTCCATCATGATCCCGATCCATATGCCACTCCATGTTATCAGGTATCCCATTATTATTTCTGTCCTGTGTACCTTCCATGTGATCAGGAATTCCATTGTAATTCATATCATTCATCATATTCATGGAGTTCATATCATTTCTATAAGTGCTGTCATTGTTCTGAAAACGATTTGTATAACCAGATCCTGGCCTTGCATTAGTACCTTTCGATGAATAAATAATCAGCATGATAATGCCAATAACCACAATTGCTGCAAACAGTGCTAAAATTGTACCCATTCCATAATCTCCTTCTTATAAAGGTAATTTAGATGCTCTTTAAAACTATTGTATAAAAAATATCAATTATTTTCAACTAGATTTTGACGGATACTTTCCATTCTCTCATTAAGCTGCCATCCCGATCTTGATTTTTCTGAGCTGTAACGGTTCAGTGGTTATCTTAATGCAAAAAATGCTCCATATCAACTAATCTCTTAATTGATATGGAGCTCACTATTTATATCTCAACTATTTTTATTACTCTCCTTACGGAGAAATTCTCATCTTACTTATTATTTAATAATGCCTGTGCTGCTGCAGTTCACAAGTGAGCAATCCGCTTCTTTCCATAATACTTTTTGTCACCGTATCTTTTTTAATATTTGAAGGAATCTATCAGTTTTTCCAGTTCTTTTATTGGTGCATTCGAGTTAACCTGATATAAAATATTTCCTGCCTTGAAAACAATCTTATTACTCCTCTCAGATTTTGCAAAATATGCCCTTATTCCATTTGATGATTCGTATACAGAATCATATTTCTCATCTTCTGAAGTGCCATATCCTAATAAATCCTGGCTGAAACCTTCTAATGCAAATCTTCCATCCATATTAACATGATATCTTCCATAAACAAAATCAGCATTAAGATGTCCATTATGATATGTTGGAAATATATGAATGTTATAATTATCTTCATCTGATGAGTTTTTTAAAAGCTCACTTGATATCATAGTAATTCCCGTTTCATTCGCTAAATCCTCTAAACAACGATAATTTTTCCAATATGAACTATCCTTTTCATCATTCTTAAGAACATTAACATCAGTACTTACTAGAAATGTATCCATGTTAAATTTTACTGGATGCATTTCTCCCATCTCCACTTGTTCTCCTCCCATATCAAAAATAAATTCACTGAAAACAGTTCGTGCAAAAGCACTTATTGTGTTTATATTATAAACTCCAGTTATAAATAATATCACTAAGCATGTACATGTAAAAGCAGTTCTCAAAAATTTTGTCTGAACTTTTTTCTTCCTTATATCTTCCTCACTTTTTAAATATGTATATACTTTATTTTTCGTGGCTTCTGACACTGTTATATTGTCTATTTCTATTCTATAAACCTGGCTAAACTTCATAATGAAAGCCTCCATTTTCAAATTCCTTTTTTAGTATTCGTCTTGCCCTTGCTAATCTTGTACATACTGTATTCTGATTCATTTTTAATATTTTGCTTATTTCTTTAATACCAAATTCTTCGTAGTAATACAGGTGCACTATGATTCGATACTTGTCTGGTAGCCCCATAACTATAATACGTATATCATTGTTCACTTCTGGTTCTTCATCACAGGCTTCAACATCCTGCTGCTCATATACTACATGTTTATTCCATGCGGATTTCCATAGATCTTTGCAACAATTTAAGGTTGTTTTAATCATCCATGCTCTCATATGTTCTTCGCCATCCAATCGATTCCTTAACCCAATCAACCTAACAAAGACATCCTGAAAGATATCATCTGCCTTTTCCTTTTGTTTCGTTTTCATCAAAGCAAGGCGGTACACTGTATTACCATATTTGTTAATCAGGTATTCAATTTCCGAATTACTGTAAGCTCTATATTCTTCCATTGTCTCTCCAGTCATAAAATATTCTATTGTAATCATCCCCTTTCAATTATAATACGATGCTAATAACAAATATCTTTCATAATCTTAAAATTTTTTGATTTTTATGGAGTTATTTCGCAAATTACTTCAGTATAGTTTTTTCTCAAAAACTCTTAAATACCCCTTTTAGATACCTTCATCTAACATGAAAGTTTTTAAATTATATCAAAAAGATACCCTTATAAAATGAAAGCAGTGGCAACTTCCTTGGTTCCCATTGTTATTGGAATAATCGGGTTTCTTTTAATGTTCCATTCCTCTTCTAATTTATTGAATTTGATTTTTTAGAGCCTCCCCAATTTGTTTTTAATCGGGAGAATTTATGGAAAACAACAAAAAAGTCTTACAAAACCAATTACAAAGTTTTGTAAGACTTACTAAAATCATTAAAATTCCTGCATTACTAACCTGTCACTTAACTCAAATGACTTACTTAGCCTCTATAGTAGTTAATGAGACATCCTTCGAGAATAATTGCTCTCTCATCATCAGTTAATTCACCTAACTGTAGCGTAAACTCCTTCATGTCCTTATTTACGACATAAGCCTTTATTTCAGATATCTTCTCAGCTACCGCTTTCTTAATATCTTTAACAAAGATATAATCTCCATTCTCAAAAGGCAGATCTCCCTTAATTAAGAATGGAAGCATACCCCAGTTAATCAGATTGGAGCGATAACGCTTTGTTGCATATTCGTTAGCAATATTAGCGAAGCCGCCTAACACCTTCTGACAGCTGGCTGCCTGCTCTCTTGCAGAGCCATCACCGGGCTTTACTGCAAAGATAGTGCTGCCGATCTGAGTTCCTGTTTTATCAAGGTCAAATTTACCCTCTATTGTTTCGTATACCTCTTTTAATTCACTGTTTGCAGTAATAACATCTTCTCCTGCAATTCTCGCTTTTTCCGCCTTTTGAACCTCCTTCGCACGACCCACATATTCAGGATCCTTACGGGATAAAGTAAACTCCGCAAGTCCAAGTGGATTGGAACGATAGGAAGAGGTCTCACCGGAAGGGATTAACTCATCGGTAGTTGTAACCGGATCATGAATTTCTGATACCACTTTAAGAATTAAATCTTCACTTAAAGCAGTCATCTGAGGCCAATCTACGATTCCAGGTCCGAATTTGACTTCTGTACTTGGATCTGCTTTACCCACTCCGTTATATACACGATTCTCATAAATAGTACTATCAAAGTAATATTTCGGTTTTGCGAAGTTTACATCAATGTCTTCCGCAGAGGTTAAATAACCCTTGTTAGCAGCGGTTGCGGCAATTGATTTCGCATCCATTAAGGCTACGGATGCAATCTGACCGTTCGTAACCTTAGAACCTTCACGATTAGGGAAGTTTCTGGTGGTATGACGAATACTGAAGCCATTATTTGCAGGAACATCACCTGCGCCAAAGCAGGGACCGCAGAAGGCAGTTCGAATGGTAGCGCCAGCTCCCATCAAGGTAGCAATTGCACCGTTTTTAACCAACTCCATCATGATCGGCTGACTGGCAGGGTATACACTTAAGGAGAACTCATCCGCTCCTATGTATTTGCCTTTTAAGATATCAGCCGCGTCGCAGATGTTTTCAAAGCCACCGCCGGCACAGCCTGCGATGCTTCCCTGGTCTACATATAATTTACCGTTACGGACTTTATCCTTTAAGGAATAATTCACTTTATTGCCAAGACTGACGATAGCCTTCTTCTCTACTTCATCTAAAATGTCATAGAGATTTGCATTCAGCTCATCAATGGTGTAAACATTGCTTGGATGGAAGGGCATTGCGATCATAGGCTTGATTTCCGACAGATCTACATATACCATACCATCATAATATGCAGCCTTTTGTGGACTCAGCTCCTGATAGGAAGCTGCTCTTCCGTGCTGCTCATAATATTCTTTTACAGAGGAATCTGTTTCCCAAATAGAGGAGAGACAGGTAGTCTCTGTTGTCATAACATCGATGCCAATTCTGAAATCCACGCTCAGATTCTTAATACCATCTCCGACAAATTCCAT
>JAQZBD010000285.1 GCA_029239235.1 Herbinix sp. | reverse complement strand
ATATAAAATAAGGCATTAATTACAGGTATCTTTTGATACAACTGCCATAGATAATCATTGTAACTCGTTTTTTCCAGACCAGCCACGTTAAGCAGATAGGTAGAAAGATAATTTGCGCTGATGTTATCCACATCATCCTCTGTAATATCATAATTTGCCCACAAAATAAACGGTACCGTGTACTTTTGTCTGTATTCCTCCGGCTGATTTGCCTCGGAATCATAAAATACAGAGAAGGCTACCGGCTGATGATCCCCAAACATGAGGATAATCGTTGGCTCCTTCTGTTTACCAAAATAGTCTGTGAGCACCTGAAAGGCTTGATCCGACTGTCTTTGCAGACTTAAATACTGCTCCACTGTTTCAAAACCTGGCATATCCGTCAGCTTCACAGATTCCTCTTCTGAAAATAATTGTTCTGAGGAATAACCACCATGATCCTGCATTGTAACATTAAAAATAAATACAGGCTGATCTTTCCCCTTTGCTTCATACTCTTCAATAATCTTCTGATAACTGGAACGATCACTAATGTAATTACGAATATATTCAGGGTCTTTAAAATCCTCCATAGATAAGAACTCATCAAAGCCCAATAACGGATATACCAAATCCCTTTTATAGCCACTGGCTTCATAAGGATGTATTGCTATATTATAATAGCCCTGAGCCTTCAAGGTTTCAGCCAGAGAATCTCTTGGATCAGTAACAAATTGTTGATAAGGAACACAATTTTGCGGAAGCACTGCCATGCTATTCCCTGTTAAAAATTCATACTCCGTATCACTGGTAGCTCCCCCAAAAACAGATACATACATCGTTCCCTGGGTAGTATTTTCTGTCAAGGCTCTCGTAAAGGGCCGATAGTCCATGCTTGTCTCGAAATTTCCTACCAGGCTTAAATCTGAATAGGCTTCATTCATAATAACAATAATATTAGGCTTTTGATCCGTTACAACTTCCTCACCTTCAGACTCTGCAGCCGCATCCTCAAGCACCGATTTAACCATATCCACTGAATAGCCTTCCGGCTCCTGCGTTTCCATCGCTTTTACATTTGCAACAAAACCAAAAGCTGTGCCATAAGTAATATAAGTATATTTTGGTGCAAAAAAGTCAAGTACCCTGATTTTAGATTCAATAAGATTCGTACTAAAAAAGGTACCATAGACCACTGATGTTATTACAAAAAAGGATGCCGCTACAATCGCTCTATTGAACAAAGAAGGACTCTTCTTTGCTTTCTCCAGTTTACCTGCCAGCACAAAGACAAGATACATTAGAACGGTTGCAACTAAAAAGCCCTCCGTAATACTAATCTCATAGTTAGAAGCGACACTCATTCCCGTCTGCCAGGCAAGCAAATCACTGGGTAACAGTGGATTTCCCCGGAACAAATAGACAAAATAGTTTACCATGGCCATCAAATAGATAATAAAAATCCCAACTATCATGGTATACTTACTATTTCTTATCAAGGCATAAATAAAAAAGTAAATGATAACATACCAGATAAGATTATAAATACTATAGCTTTGAAACATTTCCAAATTATAATTACTCATCATAATCTCAACCATTAAAAAGGATAGAACCGGTGTTATCACTAGAAATAATCCGTTAAAGATCATCGTATGGGTTCGAAAGACCTTTCTTATCGCACTGATTTCCAGCATGGAAAACAGCGTGATTCCTATCCACAGAAGTAAATAGCCCATAACATGGAATACTCTCAACGAGGTAACCGGTTCCTGTTTTAAAAAGATTATGTTTATGAATAAAAAATATATTAACAGTGAATACCTTGGTATACTTTGCTTTCCTTTGTAATTCAGCTTTAGCTTTATCTCTTTATGTTCCTTTTCCATATTCAATTTGCCCCTTTGTATTATAAATGAATCGGTGTGACTTTACATATCTTACGATCATAGGTTAAAAGGCCGTTAACCTCATCCTCCACATCCGAAAGCTGGGTATAGACCGCTGCAGAAAGCCCCTTTGCAATCAGCTCCTTTACCCCCTGCTCCATGCTGATGTGATAAGCTTCATCCAATTCTTCCTTTGTGAGATATATACGATAACCAAATACCAGGAAGGAATAAGAATGCTGCAAAATATAGCAGGCATATCCGCCAAATTCAGATAATACATAGGGTCTGTTTCCTGTTTTCACTGTCAATTGGTTGAAATAATTATGAATACTGGTAAAATCTCCGCCCTTTTGATCATACCAACCGCTGGCATGGTCGATTAATCTGGTGGGATCAAGCTCATGAACGAAATCATAGGCCTTTAAGGAATCAAATTGTCCCCAGCCTTCATTAAAAGGAACCCAGGTAACAATGGAGGGGCAATTATATAATAACTCAACCGTTTCCCTGCATTCTCTGATCCACTCCTGCCGTCCCTGGGGATTCTTTCTGCCAAACCACTTATAGTGATGAGTATCCTTTATATATGATGCGAGCTTAGGTGTGACATTGGGCAGATAAGATATGATAAACATATTATAATCCTCTCCGCCGTTAACCATATCCTGCCATACAAGCATTCCCAGGCGATCACAATGATAGTACCAACGCAAGGGTTCAATTTTAATATGCTTTCTCAACATATTAAAACCAAGCTCCTTTGCTTTTGTAATATCAAAAATAAGAGCTTCATCACTAGGTGCGGTATATAATCCATCGGGCCAATAGCCCTGATCCAACAAACCATTTTGAAAATAAGGCTGATCATTTAAGAAGATTCTAGGGATGCCTTCCTCATCATTTTTGATCTCTACCTTTCTCATTGCAAAATAGCTATCCACCTTATCTTCGTTGACAGTAATCTTCAAATCATAAAGATAAGGTTGTTCCGGACTCCACAGATGCAGCTCCTTCAGCGGAATTATCATCCATGGTTCCTTCGATACCAGTGAACCCATACGGGTTTTATTATTGGAAATCTCCACTTTGTAGGTAATCTCTGAAATTTTCTCCCGATTAAAGTCATCATTCATATTAATCTCAATCCGAACCGATTTCTCATCAACTAAAGGAGTTATACGTAGGGATTTGATATAAAGATCAGGCACCCACTCCAGCCATACCGTCTGCCAGATGCCACTTTGAGCCGTATACCACATTCCGCCCCGCTTTAGCTGCTGCTTTCCTCTGCTATGATAGGAAGTATCACTAACATCCCAAACCTTCAGTGTGACTAAGTTAGTCCCGGTTTCCAGATATCTTGTGATATCGAAGGAAAAAGGCAGATATCCTCCGATATGCTCTCCAATCTTCTGATGATTCATATATACCTCACACCCTTGATCCACTGCCCCAAAATTCAGGATACATCTCTTATCCTTTGGCATTTTATCAATTGTTAAGATACGTTCATACCAGAAAAATTCATTCGGCTGCAACTGCCGGTCCACGCCGGATAGAACACTTTCTGGTGAAAAGGGAACCAGAATTCTTCCTTCATAGGACATGGGCATCATGTGATCTGTAGAAATACAATAATTCCAATATCCATTTAATATTGTATAGTTATCCCTCTTTAGTTGGGGCCTGGGATACTCCATCAGTACTTTCTCCGGATCTATTTGTTCTCCCCATTGGGTATATAATTGATTAAACCCAATGGCCTTCTTTTTAAATAGTAAGGTTCGAATTGCATCCTTCAGATTCATTATCCACCATCCCGTTGCAAATAGTTATTTAATTGGCTTGCGTTACTTTATTATTATACTTTAAGTTTAGTAATATTTACACTATAAATAATGTGAAAAATTTACACTATCTATAGTGTAAATTTTTAAAATGCCAATTGCAATACTTACTTTATTCTATGATAAAAGAGACCAATCTTGCCATATCTTAACCGCCAAAATCACTGTTGAAATTGCCGATGAAATAACAGAGATTACAAAATAATTTCTCACATATCTTCGATTTTTGTCACATACCCTGTCAAATAACATAAGATATAGTAGGAATTCCGAAATATGGATCAGAATCTTGAAGTTATTAAAGGAGGAATTAGAATGTTATTGAATGAACTTTGTCGATTCATCGGGCAAACAGTAACAATTTTTACAACAAGCGGAGGAGCTTCCGGCTGTGGATTTACAGGAGTGTTACTTCGTGTAAACCCGAATTATGTTACATTAGTTAATCGTATTGGTACTCCCCCCACCAATCCATTAAGCGAAGTCGTCTGCGGTGGTAACGGCAGAGGCAGCGAAGATAGACCAGTATACACCGTTGGCTCGGTATGTGATATCCCAGTAGATAAAATAGCAGCATTCTGCCATAACGCTATTTAAGTGATTAGTGTGAAATA
>JAQZBD010000284.1 GCA_029239235.1 Herbinix sp. | reverse complement strand
ATCACCTCTTTATTTTGCATAAGCTTCCGGTAGGCATATTCTGCAACCATTTCAGGACTGTCGGCTACCACCGGTGTTTCTAAGCCTTCTTTATCAAAAAACTGTGTCTTCGTGCTACCAGGACATACCGCGCAGACCTGTACTCCGCGGTCTTTTGCCTCATAGTGGATGGCTCGGCTATAGCTGAGTACAAAAGCCTTACTTGCAAAATAAGTGGAATTGTAGGGTCACAAGTTCTGCCCTTTTTATAAAGAACAATGAAAACTAAATTAATTAATCGTTTTACTCACAGCTGCAGTTCTATAAAATACAGTTGTAGCCAAAATGCCTAACAGCATTAGTGCCATACTTAAAACAAAGGGTAATACTCTTGAGATATCGCTCAATAATCCGCCTATGTATCCAAAGGGAACACTTACTAACATTACCGTCGTCTGGAGCAACGCCAATATTCCGGAACGCTCCTCAGGATCTACATGGATAGCGACCAAGGATTCCCTAAGCGTACCCAGCACTGATACGCCAAGTGCTTCAAAAATTAATGAAACTGCTAATAATACATATCCCCATGCACCAGTGTTTGTGATTGAAATCAGCAAGATACAACTGATTATGTAACTTAAAAATCCTCCATACAACGGCCATTTCAACTTCGTTTGCTTAATGTGCCCGATGACTGTAAAAAAGAGGACAATGGATAAAATACTTTTCGCCATAGGAAAGATCGGCAATAAGGTATCTGGAATTCCGATGCGCCTTGATGCAATAATCTGCCAGAAGGTCATTCCAAGCATAGCAACAATTTCTACTAAAATACTAATGATGATTGCAAATTTGGTACCCCTTGAGGTTATTATCTTGCTTAATGCACTTTTATACTTTGTTAGCATCTCACTCCAGGACATGCTACAGGATTCTTCCCTCCTGATTTTACCTACACCGGTTTCTGTTGAGAGTTTATACAGGAGAATTAGTTTAATCGTCATAATAATAAAAGCATTAATATAGAGAATCCTTATCGCTGGTATTAGCGTAAATCTTGCTACCAATATAGAGGATATCGGCGCGAAAAGTGCGGAAAGGTTACCACAGATGAATACCCAGGAATAGATCTGGGTGATTTTATCCCTGGGAGCGTCCTCCACTAGAAGACAATCCCAGGATACTGTAGTGATTTTCATCATACCATTTAGTAATGCAGCTACGACAAAGAACCAAAAACCCTGACTGAAAGCCCATATGAGGCAAGGAAGGCTCCAGGCAAGAAAATCAAACACCGCCGTACTCTTTCTGCGTCCCATTTTATCTATAATAGCACCGGATACAAATGCACAGACCATCTGAGAAAACATATAGATGGAGGTAATGATACCCACTTGCACATCGTTGATACCGAATGCCAGCATATAGACTGTTGCATAGGGCAGGCACAGATTCATGGAGAGCCCCCACATAGGTTCTGTATATACACAGATTCGGGGGTTGCCGCGCAGCTCAATAAGTGTACGCAGTAATTGATTTTTATATAAGATCTTTTTCATAGCTTATAATTCCTTTCTAGGTGTACATACTGATGTCATTATATCATTCCTTTTAGTCAATTCTAGCAGAATATAGATCGATTGGCATCACTTTATCTTCAAAATGTCTTTTATCTGATAGAATTTGCTGCTTTGAATTCCGGCAAGCTTCGCTGTTCTACCTCTGTTCTATAGCTCTGTTCTATAGCTCTGTTCTATAGCTCTATCTCTGTTTTATTGTTCTTCTATCTCTGTTTTATCTCTATTCTCTCTATTCCACAACTGAAAATTCTATTACTGCTTCCCGTAATCCACTTCCAGAGATAACAACTCTTACCTTTCCTGTTTGCAACTCAGATCGCAGCACAGCCAACCCATGTCCATCTGTTACCCTCGTCACCTGGTTAGTAAAACCTCTGTCATGCTTTGCTTTCGTACTTCCGAAGGCAGCTAGGGATACAGGTCCCTCTATGCTAATTGAAATTTCATTTGTTGCATTTGCCACTAGATTCTGATCCTCATCTTGGATTTGTATATTAATGAATTGTAAGGACTCTTTTCCCGCTATAATTTCACTTCTTTCCAATGTTGCATGAATGATTGCAGGCTCTTTTGCAGTTCGAAGTTCTGTTCTTCCGATTTCTTTTCCCTCTTCATAGGCAATTGCCAATAGCTCTCCAGGCTCATAGATTGTGTTAAAGGAGGTCTCAAATGCCGTATTCTTTCCACAGGGTTGCTTACCACAGGACTTTCCGTTGACTAGTAATTCAACCTCATCCCCTCCCGCGTACACTTGAATCATGATTTGTCTGCCTTCTTTTCCCTCATAATTGTAGTTAAAGGTACAATCCGTATAGCACCAAGGGCCAAATTCTCTGGGTGCGCCAAAATGATCCGGGTCTTGTACCGCAATGCAGGGTTCCTTCGTCAATCCAAAGACAATCTCACGATAATAAGATACCGGTCTGCGATAACCAATGGCTGCAATATCACCTGCACAGTTAATCAATTCAGGGAATACAGGCCAAACTTCACCCAGGTAATCCCAGCCTGTCCAAGTAAAATCTCCAAGGGCTGCTGAACACTTCAGGATGGCGTCCCAGTTCTCTGCAATCTGTTTTGGATATGTTTCACTTCCTACCATGATACGGTTAGGATAGGCTTTTGCATCCTTTAAATATCTTGCTGTCATATAGTTATAACCGAGCACATCCATGGTAGTTTCCAGTTTTTCTAAGATCTTTGTTACAATCTCGTGAGTAACAATCTCTGGCATCTGTGTTGCCATAACGCCCATGAATTCATTCACATCGCCTCGTCCTGCTTTTTCAGCATCGCCGGTAATATCCCGTACGATATCCGCTAAACCGTCGCCTGCAGCAAATGCTCCATTGATTCCATTGGTCGTATAACGGTAGGGATCAAGCTCATAAAATTTATCTCCCAGCATTCTGCTGTTTTCAAATCCTCTGTCCGTACAAATATCAGAGATCTCATTTCCTGTTGAATAGAAAATGACGGATGGATGATTATAATCCGCATTGACCATGGCGGTAACATCCTTTTCCCAATCCCGATCAAAATCTAGTGCATAGTCATAGTTGGTTTTATCCTTCGTCCAGACGTCGGATAGCTCATCCATAACATAGACTCCAAGCTTATCACATGCCTTTAACAGAGCCTGCGATGCCGGATTATGAGCCGATCGTACCGCGTTAAAGCCAGCTTCCTTCAATATTCTTATCCTTCTCAGTTCATAATCATCATAGGTTGCGGCCCCCAGAATTCCCTGGTCATGATGAATGCAGGCGCCACGAAGCTTCACTGATTTGCCATTAACACGAAGGCCATGATGGGAATCCAGTGTTAATTTACGAAAACCGGTTGTTATATGGTCTTTCTCATTGACAGTTCCATCCTGCGCAAGCTTTAAATCAATGGTATAAAGATATGGATTTTCCTCACTCCACAGATTCACATTTTCAATATATACATTTTTTCTGAACGTAATTTCGCTCTGTCCTTTAACACGCAGGGGGTATGACTCACTCAATATTTGATTTCCGCCAGCATCAAGGATATCAATGAGTGCTGTTATCTCTTTTGCCCTAAGGGTATCATTTTTTATATTAGCAGTTAATTCTACAAGGGCCCCGTCGTTTGTGATATCTTTTGTTACAGATCGAAGGGAATAGGGTGGAATATAGAGCGCGTCACCCACATGCAGATAGGTACTCCGATAGATCCCTCCCCCGCTATACCAACGGCTATCCGGCATTGCGCCGCACTTTGCCGAAACCAGTATTTCATTCATCTCTCCGTATTTTATATAATCATTGATCTTTACAAAGAAGTCGGTATAACCGTATACACATTGCCCTGCTAAGGATTTATTGATATAGACACTGGCATTCTTATAAATACCCTCGAACTGAAGCATGACATTCTTTCCTTCATAATCCTTGGGAATAAAAAATTTCTTGTAATATTTATAAACATCACCATCTAAAAACCCGGTTGTTCCTTTGTTCTTACTATCCGGTCTCTGCTCCTCATGAAACATTGCATCATAGGGTAAATCAATATCGATGGCTTCCTCCGGTACCCGAAATACTAGCTCAAATGCATTTTTTTCTCTCCAAAGCTTCCATGCTTCATTAAAATTTATTTTTTCCATGTACTTATCCTCCAAATTTTGTGATTCGTGTTCATTCCTTACATAACAATTTAATTATAAGACAGTCCCATGGATAAAAACTGTGATATTTTATTTATAATTCCGAGATATTTTTCGTTATTGAATAGTTTGTATCAGTCTTATATAATAAGA
>JAQZBD010000283.1 GCA_029239235.1 Herbinix sp. | reverse complement strand
ATTATTTCAAAACTATTATTTCTAAACTATTATAGAAGGGATGTTTCAAAAACGGATGAACATATAGGGTTTTGAAACATTCCTTCTATCTTGAAAAGCAGTGCCGGCTGGCAGATGGAGTTGTGATTCGTATGAAAAGACATACTAAAAGGTATTTCCCGATCTTTGTTTTACCCACATTGATCGCATTTACTATCGCATTTATCATTCCTTTTGTGTTGGGAATTGTCTTGTCCTTCACAGAGTTCACTACAGTAATTGATGCTGAGTGGGTAGGGCTAAAAAACTACAAAGAGGCATTTCAAAGTAAGGAATTTTTGAATGCATTGTGGTTCACAGTAAGATTTGCAGTAGTATCGGTAGCAACGATTAATGTATTTGCCTTTCTGTTAGCTTTATTACTGACCAAAAAAATTAGAGGTACTAATCTATTCCGTACAGTATTCTTTATGCCTAATTTGATCGGTGGTATTGTACTGGGTTATATCTGGCAATTAATTATTAACGGTGTTTTATATCATTATGAAGTTACACTTACATATTCACCGACCTATGGTTTCTGGGGATTGGTTATTCTGATGAACTGGCAGATGATCGGTTATATGATGGTTATCTATATTGCAGGAATACAGAATATTCCGAAGGATGTTATGGAAGCGGCTATGATTGATGGTGCAAGGCCTTTACAAATCCTTAAGAGTGTAACGATTCCACTTGTTATGCCCTCCTTTACCATATGTTTATTCTTAACAATGTCAAATTCCTTTAAGCTATTTGACCAGAACCTGGCGTTGACCGCCGGTGCACCCTCCAAGAAAACTGCCATGATGGCACTTGATATTTATAATACCTTCTATGGTGCGGTAGGAAGCGAAGGAATTGGTCAGGCAAAAGCAGTTCTTTTCTTTATCCTTGTGGCACTAGTAGCATTTATTCAGCTTAGGATCACAAGAGACAAGGAGGTGGAGAATTAATGAGTAAGGAAAGTAAAAGAGGAAAAACCTCCAGAATGATTATCTTTGTGGTATTAATTATATTATCGGTCTTATTTATTTCGCCGATCCTTATTGTATTGATTAACTCCTTCAAAGGTAAATTTTTTATCAGTGAAACACCCTTTCAGTTACCGAATGCAGAGACATTCGTTGAATTAGAAAATTACACCGGCGGAATTGGAAAAACAGGCTTTTTACACGCTGCAGGATGGTCCTTTTTTATCACAATCTGTTCTGTTGTTGTTATCATTATCTTAACTTCCATGACTGCATGGTTTATTACTAGAGTAAAGAATAAATTCAATACAACGCTTTATTATTTATTTGCATTTTCCATGATTGTACCATTTCAGATGGTTATGTTCACCTTGACAAAGGTAGCGAATATGCTGCATCTGGATAATCCCATCGGCATTATCTTTATCTATCTTGGGTTTGGTGCCGGATTGTCCGTGTTCATGTTCAGTGGTTTTGTAAAGTCGATTCCAATTGAACTGGAAGAAGCAGCAATGATTGACGGCTGTAATACCCTGACTACATTTTTCCGGGTGGTAATGCCTGTATTAAAACCGATTGCAGTGACCGTCGGTATCTTAAATACCATGTGGATCTGGAACGATTATTTATTACCTTATCTGCTAATCGGTTCAGAATATAAGACAATTCCGATTGCGATCCAATATCTGAAGGGCGGCTATGGCTCCATTGATATGGGAGCTATGATGGCCATGCTGGTGTTGGCGATTATACCGATCGTAGTATTTTATCTGACCTGCCAAAAATACATCATCGAAGGTGTGGTTGCCGGAGCAGTCAAAGGGTGAGAGCGACATGTCGTACTATCAAAATTAAAGGAAGTGACTAATTATGCGTGCAAGCGGAATGTTATTACCAATTGCCAGCCTGCCCTCGAATTATGGAATTGGTGCTTTTTCACAGGAAGCCTACGAATTTATAGATCAACTAAAAAAAGCAGGACAGAAATACTGGCAGATTCTCCCCATTGGACCTACAAGCTATGGGGATTCACCCTACCAATCCTTTTCCACCTTTGCCGGCAATCCATATTTTATCGATCCGGATCAACTGGTTAAGGAAGGCTTATTAAGCAAATCAGAGCTGGAGGAATTTGATTTTGGGGATGACTCAAGATACATTGATTATGAGAAGATATACCTGTCTCGCTTTCGAATGCTTCGAAAGGCTTATGACCGTAGTGATCTGAAGAAGGATAGGAAGTATATCGATTTTCAGAAGGAGAATGCATACTGGCTTGAAGATTATGCCCTCTATATGGCGATGAAGAACAGCTTCGGTGGCTTAAGCTGGTGTGATTGGAGTGTGGATATTAAGCTTCGTAGACCGGAAGCAGTAGCGAGTAATGAGAAGAATCTGGCAGCAGATATACAATTTTATAAATATATTCAGTATCTTTTTACACAGCAGTGGTCAAAGCTAAAGAAGTATGCCAATGATAATGGAATTAAGATTATTGGGGATCTTCCCATTTATGTAGCCTTTGACAGTGCAGATACCTGGTCTCGTCCGGAATTGTTTCAGCTGGATGAGAAACAGAACCCCGTTGCTGTAGCCGGCTGTCCGCCGGATGCATTTTCTGCTACGGGACAGCTTTGGGGAAATCCCTTATATCGTTGGGATATACATAGAGAAAGCGGATACGAATGGTGGTTAAGCCGGATTTCCTATTGCTTTAAGATCTATGATGTGGTTCGGATTGATCATTTCAAAGGGTTCGACGAATACTATTCCATTCCTTTTGGCGATAAGACGGCAGAAAATGGTCATTGGGAAAAGGGACCGGGAATTGAACTGTTCCAGGCAATTACTGAGACACTTGGGCAGGTAGATATTATTGCCGAGGATCTGGGATATATTACGGAAAGTGTACGCCAGCTTCTGAGAGAAACCGGATATCCGGGTATGAAGGTATTGGAGTTTGCCTTTGATTCCAGAGAGGATAGTGATTATCTTCCTCACAACTATGATAAAAACTGTATCGTGTATACCGGTACTCATGATAATGATACGATCCAAGGCTGGTTTCATACCATTAACGAGGATGATAAGAACATGGCCTTGAATTATATGGATCTTAATCCGTCAGAGACAGATAGACTGCACTGGAGTCTGATCCGGCTTGCCCTAATGAGTGTGGCAAAGCTATGTATCATCCCTGTTCAGGATTATCTGGGTTTAAATACCGAGGCAAGAATTAATATACCTTCCACGGTGGGCACCAATTGGAAGTGGCGATTACAAAAAGACGAAATCTCTGAGGAATTATTGCAACGAATCAAGTATATTACAAAGCTCTACGGAAGATAATTGATTCCATTGCTTTTTTAAACGGTAATTGGTATAATGCATTCAAAATGTAAATTCATGAAAATTAATCTGCTTGCAGATTAATTTGCAGCGAAACCTATGCGAAGGAAGATTAACGATGGAAACAACTACAATTAAAGATATAGCAAGAATATGTGGTGTTGCAGTTAGTACGGTATCCCGGGCAATTAATAATCATCCGGATATTAACCCTGAGACGAAGACCCAGATTATGCAGGCAATCAAGGATCATAATTATATCCCTAATAACAGTGCCCGAAATCTGAAGCGTTCAGAGTCTAATACAGTAGCTGTATTAATTAAAGGTATCACAAACCCGTTCTTTAATAATATGTTGAAGGTATTTGAACAGGATATCCAAAAGAAGAAATACACCTTCCTTTTGCATCGTGTTGAAGAAAATGAAGACGAAGTTGAGGTAGCCCTCCTGTTGGAAAAGGAAAAAAGATTAAAGGGTATCGTATTCCTTGGTGGGTATTTCTGCCATTCGGAGGAGAAGCTGAGGCAGCTGACGGTGCCGTTTATCCTAAGTACGGGTGGTATATCGGATATTATAGATAAGAATAAGTATTCTTTTGTTACAGTGGATGACTTTAAGGAAAGCTATCGAATGGTGGACTATCTTTGTAAATTAGGTCATAAGAGGATTGCAACCATTGCAGCTCCGCCCTGTGACGAAAGCATTGGTCAGTTGCGTTTGGAAGGATATCTCAAGGCACTGGAGGATAATAACATTCCCCGGGATGATAGCTTGATCCGCTATTTACAGGATGAGACCATGGATATATTCTCTATGAAATATGGCTATGAGGTAACGAAGGAGCTGATGGCTTCCGGCGTTGACTGTACTGCCATCTTCGCAATATCTGATAGCATGGCGGTCGGTACCTGCAAAGCGATCTTTGAGAATCATAAGCAAATTCCGAAGGATTATTCGGTTGCTGGATTCGATGGTATGGATATCTCCTTTTATTATCATCCATCCATTACAACCAT
>JAQZBD010000042.1 GCA_029239235.1 Herbinix sp. | reverse complement strand
GAGGTAGTGGAGCTTGAGGTAGTCGAGCTTGTGGTTGAGCTAGTTATAGTTGTACAGTTAACCACTGGAAGGCATCCGTTAAATGGATAATTATGAACCTCAGTGTGATTGTTTTCATCGTTAAAGGGTAAGTAATTGTTAGCGATAGCATTTCCCTCAATGTTCCCCCCAACCGTATAAATGGTTGCAAAAGGAGCGAATACAGTTCCTTGGAAGCTTGTATTAGAAGTTATAATACTAGTAGCATTGTAGAAATTCCATAAGATTAATCGCTTCTGTTCAGCGGTGGGAACAATACCTTGACCTAACTGGTTGCAGGTAGAATTTGATGGTGTTGGAAGTGTACTTGGAACATTGGTACTTCTAAAAATAGAGTAGTTACCAAAAGTAATATCGGTTCCGTTCATATTAATCAGAATAGTGGAGCTATCAGGCGCAATGATAGTAATACCTGTTATTGAATCAAAGGTATTATTTCCGGAACCTACTACATTGGCAGCAGGAGCTACACTTGATGCGTTAATTTGAAAGATGTTGATATCTTCATTTAATCCAATTAAAAATACATTCCCAAAGCAGTTAATAACAATTGTTGTGTTTGGCAGACTGGTAAAGTTAACCCATTGCTGCGAGGCGCAGCGATAATAATCAAAAAGAGAAGTAAAATCTATTGGCAGTTCTGAAGTTCTTATTGCCTGCAAACTGCTATCTGCATTATTATATGAAACATTGGTAACATTATAAATTCCGGTTTCTGTCATTATTGTATTTCCAGAGAAATTGGTGCCATTCTCCCAGGTTAAGTTACCCCCGACCACTAATGTAGGGTCCGTACCAAAAGCGGGACAGGTTATATCGCACAGCATACTTCCTATACCAAAAGAGGAGAAAACAGCATTTTCTCCAATGGCAGCTCTCCCCTCAATATCGCTGTTTCTTTGTTCTGCATCTTCCCGTATTATTAAATTATAATCAGAAGCTTCAGGAAAGTTTGCACATTGAAGTAAGCTTCTGTTAGTTGTAAAAGTAAACATAATAATCCTCCTAGTCTATGATAAAATAGTTCGCTTGCACTTTAAAGAAACTCATTTAATATGCACAGAAGTATATAGAATATAATATGCAATTAATTGCAAAAATTGACATTTGGTATACCTGCAAGGAAAGGTGTGTACGGTGTTGGAAGAGTGCAATTGTGAACAGATGAAACAGATAGGCTTGAAATTTACAAAACAATATGATATACTAAAAACATAACACAGCAGCTTTCTCCATTTCTATATTAAATGGAAAAAGCTGTTTTTTAATGACAGAAGCTCTCTAATTCGTCTTATTTAACGGAGGTATTTTATGAATAAACGAACATTTTACACTGAGTATGCCTATATTTTTGGAATAATTGGCCTGGCTATGGGGACAGCATTTATGGAAGCTGCTGACTTTGGTGTTTCAATGATAGTGGCTCCTGCATACTTAATTTATCTAAAGTTGTCTCAGGTATGGAGCTTTTTTACCTTTGGCATGGCTGAATATATGTTTCAGGCATTTTTACTAATTATTTTAATGATTGTATTAAAGCGATTCAAGGTTTCCTACCTTTTCTCCTTTGTCACTGCAATTATTTATGCCAGCCTGCTGGATATATCAATGGATATCGTGGCCTTGGTACCCAGTGAAGCTTTTGCTCCCCGCCTTATACTATATTGTTTGGGCTTCCTGTCTTGTACAGCAGGTGTTTCACTGATTTTCCATACCTATATAGCTCCCGAGGTTTACGAGCTATTGGTGAAGGAGGTATCGGCGAAGTATAAGATCAATATCCATAAATTCAAAACTTTCTATGATTGTGTCAGCTGCCTGGCTGGAATTGCACTTTCCTTCGCCTTTTTCGGGTTATGGCAGTTTGAGGGAATAAAAATTGGTACAATCGTTTGTGCATTGATCAACGGATGGACGATCAGCAGGTTTACCCTTTTCTTTGAGAAGCATTGGGAATTTAAAGATGGATTGAGATTAAGAAATTATTTTCAAAGAACAACGATAGATAATATTTAAGCTATGTCTTAGAGGGGAACATATCATCTAACCGGATATGTTCCCCTCTCTGCATTTTCTGACCGCGGAAGGAGATTGACTGAAATGACGCTTAAAGATGCGTGAAAAATAATTGGGATTGCAAAATCCAGTTAACTCTGGGAGCCGATTCCATTAGATACCGCGACGAATATATCCTATGTTCAGACGAAGGATGGATTGGAGCTTAGGATTACAGCTCATAAAGTATGTGATTGTGCGGTTGTTATAAAGATAGCTAATGGAGAATTTGCTTTGGGCAGAACACTGTAGAAAGGGTCAAGTAATTATATAAGTCAATAAAAAAAGGTGATTGTACATCCACGACAATCACCTTTCTTACATCTTAATATTATCATAAATCCTTATCAACAACAAGACTGTTTTTCGGATTACAGATGTGCTAGAGTTATTTATCACAGTGAAGATGTCATAAAAATCTTCAAAGAAGGATATCAAAGGAGGCAAAATTATGAGTTCCTATGTGCTTAGCTTACAAGACATTAATAAAACGATGCTAATGGCTGCTGGGGGGAAGGGTGCGAACCTGGGAGAACTTTGTAGAATCCCTGGAATTCCCGTACCAGAGGGATTTTGTATTTCAACAGAAGCCTTTCAAAGAACCATGGAGAATACTCCGAAGATAGACAAATTACTGGATCAGTTATCACATCTAGTTGTAGAGGACAGAGATAAAATCGCTGAAATTAGCGGTGAAATACGCAGGGGTATGGAGGGAACAGAGATTCCTGAGGATATTAGGGAAGAAATCGTTAAGCAGCTCTATAGGCATGGAGAAAATAATGCCTATGCAGTTCGATCCAGCGCAACGGCAGAGGATTTACCTACGGCTTCCTTTGCAGGTCAGCAGGATACGTATTTGAATATAATCGGAAGGGATGCAATTCTAAAGTATATCAGAAAGTGCTGGGCATCCTTATTTACAGAGAGAGCAGCGATCTACCGGATACAAAATGGCTTTGACCATCATAAGGTTCATCTGGCTGTAGTTATACAAAAGATGGTATTCCCGGAGGCGGCAGGAATTTTATTCACAGCTGATCCGGTCAATTCCAATAGAACTGTGTTATCCGTAGATGCCAGCTTTGGTCTGGGCGAAGCTCTGGTCTCCGGCTTGGTAAATGCTGACAACTACAAAGTGCGTAAAGGCAAAATTATTGATAAAAAGATCTCCGCCAAGAAACTGGCTATTTATGCCGCAAAGGATGGTGGTACGAAAGAACAGGAAATTGAACCTGAGCAGCAGAATATACAAGTGCTGACGGATAAACAGATATTGGAGCTGGAGGGCATGGGCAGGGTGATTGAAGAATATTTTGGCTGCCCCCAGGATATCGAATGGTGCTTGGTCAAGGATCAATTCTATATTGTTCAGAGTAGACCAATTACAACGTTGTACCCTATTCCGGAAGTAAAGGATATGGAAAATCATGTTTATGTGTCGGTTGGTCATCAGCAGATGATGACGGATCCTATGAAGCCCTTAGGATTGTCTGTTTTTGATTTGACCTCCTTTGTACCCAGGTTTAAAGCCGGTGGAAGGCTGTTTGTTGATGTGGCGCAAAGTCTGGCTTCATCGGTCAGCAGGAAAGCGGTAATAGATGCTTTGGGACAATCCGACCCACTGATAAAAGATGCACTTTTGTCCTTATTAAAGCGAGGAGATTTTATAAAACAATTACCGGAGGAAAACGTAGAACAGAGTCCTCTGAAAAGCGATAAAGAAGGGGAAGCTCTGGATTACGGGACAAAGAGTAAAATTGATCCGGCAATTGTTTTAGATTTGATTAAAACTAGTCAGGCAGCAGTAGAAATGCTGAAACAAAATATTCAGAGAAAATCAGGATCAGATTTATTTGATTTTATACTAGAGGACATTCAACAATTGAAGCTGAGTTTATTTGATCCCCAAAGTATGGATGTAATTATGGCTGCTATGAATGCAACTACCTGGGTCAATGATAAAATGTTTCAGTGGTTAGGTGAAAAAAATGTTGCAGACATTCTTTCTCAATCCGTATCAAACAATATAACTTCGGGAATGGGGCTGGAGCTGCTTGATGTGGCAGATGTAATCCGCCCCTATCCACAAGTCGTTGATTATTTACAACATGTTAAGGATAATAATTATTTAGATAAACTGATTATGCTTAATGGTGGACAGGAAACGAGGGACGCAATCTGTTCGTATCTGGACAAATACGGGATGCGTTGCAGCGGAGAGATCGATATTACGAAGCCAAGATGGAGTGAAAAACCTGCTACCCTTATTCCCATGATCCTTAGTAACCTCGGAAACTTTGAGCCGAATGCCGGCACTCGAAGATTTGAGCAAGGCCTGCAGGAAGCAATGGATAAAGAAAAAGAGCTATTAGAACGATTGAGGCAATTACCGGAAGGGGAACAAAAAGCTAAGGAAGCAAAAGAAAAGATTAATCAAATCCGTAATCTCATTGGATACCGGGAATACCCTAAGTATGGTATCGTAAGTCGCTATTTTGTATACAAGCAGGCTTTGCTGAAAGAGGCTGAGCGGCTTGTACAAGCAGGTGTTATTCATAAGATTGAAGACATATATTATCTTACCTTTGAAGAGCTTCGCGAGGTTGTAGATACAAAGAAGGTGGATTACCAGATTATCAGTAAGCGAAGAGAGGAACACAAATTTAATGAAAAGCTAACACCACCACGTGTTCTTACCTCGGAAGGCGAGATTGTAACTGGAGAGTATAAACGAGAAAATCTCCCGGTTGGAGCTATTGCAGGCTTGGCTGTTTCTTCCGGTGTGATCGAGGGGCGAGCACGTGTCATTTTGAACATGGAGGATGCGGTCTTAGAAGAAGGAGATATCTTAGTCACAGCATTTACTGATCCAAGCTGGACTCCTTTATTCGTGTCCATAAAAGGTCTGATTACCGAAGTAGGTGGTCTAATGACTCATGGGGCAGTTATCGCGCGTGAATACGGTTTACCGGCAGTTGTGGGGGTAGAGAATGCAACACAGCTGATAAAAGATGGTCAACAAATTCGTGTGAACGGAACAGAGGGATATGTAGAATTATTGTAATAAGAAGGCTGTGTTAGGCACAAGGGAGATAAATAAACTTGACATATAGCTGTCATATTTTATCTGATATCATAGGGTAAGAAGGTTAAAAGAAATAAAATTAATCAACGAAGGGAGCCATGTTCATATTGGCACTTTTGTGGTGATTAATAGAGTATGGCATAGTATGTCTGCAATGAGAGGAGTATAAAGTTTATGCAGGAGTATACCAATAAGGATATGTTGATTTCAGAAATTACTAGGACAGCAAATATGTTTATCACTGAATTTGAAGGAATAACCGAGGCTGAGAAAGCGATAAGATTTGAGGGAGTTGACCGCACGCCTCAAGAGATGATTTCTTACCAGCTTGGATGGATGGAACTAATCCTCAGCTGGGATCGTGACGAGTTGGCTGGAAAAGAAGTGGTTACTCCGGCCCCAGGATTCAAATGGAATCAATTGGGTGGGTTATATCAAAGCTTTTATGATAGATATCAGGATAAATCCATAACCGAATTGCGGGACTTATTTAACACCTACGTTGAAGCGGTAATAAAGTGGCTTCAGTGTTTTAATGAAGAGGAATTATTTAGCCCTGGAGGCAGGAACTGGGCAGCCTCCACACCATCGAACTGGCCGATTTGGAAATGGGTTCATATTAACACAGTCGCTCCCTTTAAGTCCTTTCGAAGTAAAATTCGAAAGTGGAAAAAAATGCGCAGTATATAATTCGCTCCAGAATAAGTCCGATTGAATTGCAAAAATATCTACTTTTTGGTAAAATATATAAAATAATATCAAGACAGATAGGAGCGTTCGGGCAATGGGGGATAAAAAGGTACCTCAAAAAGTCATATTAGCCTATTTTTCGGGAACAGGCTGTACGAAAGAGGTCTGTGATTGCTTTGAGGAAAAGTTACGAAAGAAGGGCATTGACTGTAAAAAGATCAACATAGCTAAGAGCAAACATTTTGACATAGGAGAAGCAGATACACTTATGCTATTTTCACCGGTGTATGCATTTCGATTGACTTCAATCACGGAACATTGGGTGAAAAATTTGCCTGTGGTTAATAATAAATCTGCTATCATTATTTCTGTCTCCGGCGGTGGAGAGATTTCTCCCAATACGGCCTGCCGCAATTACTGTAAACGACAATTAAAGAAAAAAGGGTATGATGTAATTTATGAAAAAATGCTTGTCATGCCATCTAATTTTGCTGTATCTGCAAAGGAAGATTTGAATATCAGCTTATTAAGGGTCTTACCCTATAAGGTAGAAAAAATCATTTTAGATATTATAGCAGGCAAGAAAAATCTGACTTCTCCTAAGATTCAGGATAAGATGTTATCAATCATCGGGAAAGGGGAGCATTTTGGAGCACGGTTTTTTGGTGCATCCATTCGTGCATCCCAAGAATGTAACAAATGCGGCTTATGCGTTCGTGCTTGTCCAAAGAAAAACATCAGAATGGAGAAGGGATTACCCAAGTTTGGCTTTCGGTGTATGTGGTGCTTGAAGTGCATTTATGACTGCCCACGTAAAGCACTTTCACCTAGAATTCTGAAGTTCACAGTTTTAAATAGTGGCTTTGAGCTTAGTAAAATGAAGCAGAAACTATATCATGAGTCTGGCAGAACAGAGAATCGATATAATAGAGATGTCCTGTGGCAAGGCGCAATCGACTACATACGCGAGGATGAATATTGAGTTTGATGGTTAAGAAAGCAGTTTACAGAGGTTAACCGTTCAATTTTTTCATCAGAACTCCGAAACATGATCAATTTTTGACATGATATCCGGCTATAATATACTTATTATATGAATTAGATAAGTCTATAGGATATAGCATGTGGAGGGTTTGATTTTCTAGAGAAATGTGGAGTCTGTTGTTAAAAATGAATAAATGGAGGAAGAAATATGTCATATACAGTTGATTTTAAAAATGTATCAACCGTTGGTCTGGAGTCATCACCTGTTGTAGATGCACTTGCCGGATTACGTGCGAATGAAGCGCGGTACTACATGAATAAATATAAGCATGAATTTATTGTTGTACCTGCTGGTGAGAGCCAGGAGACCCTTGATTATGTGAATCGGATTTTAAAAGAGGAACGTGGTATTGAGTTTTTGGCAAAACCCCTGGAAACCTCTCGCTTTCAAGTTGAAAATATAAAGATGGCTTATGTTTTTTATGAGGATGGTCTTGCAGTTAACGTAATGTATACCACTGATGATCCGAAGAAGCGGGCGGTTGGCTTTAAGCTATCTGAGGGTATGGAGATACCGAAAGAATTGGAAGAAAAGTTTAAGTTTGCAAGGCAGAAGTCTAAGCTGGCAGGAACCGTTCGGGGCTCATTCTTTGTGATTAAACGAGAATATGAATGATAAGACTTTTTGTTATAAGTAATAATCAGGATGGAACATAGCAGATAACATTCTATCTTCATATAATGGAATAAGCTCAATAATGAGCTTATTTTATAGAAGGATAGGATGGAGATTCATTTATGAATGACTTTTTATACGGGTTGACAGGAGATATTGTTACACCGTTTGACCCAATATATCGTGAAGCCAGACAGGGATTTAACAGAGCAATACAGCTATATCCTTTGATCATTGTATATTGCAGAAATAAAAGAGATGTGTCAAATGCGGTGATATGGGCAAGAAAGCATGGTGTACCCATCCGACTGCGAAGTGGAGGGCACAATTATGAGGGGTATTCCAATGGAGATTGTACCTTAGTTATTGATATCAGCAGAATGAATGATATGAATATCAATTCCTGCTTAAATCTATTAACTGTTCAAAGTGGGGTGACGAATAAACAGGTATATGAGTTTGTAGCCTCAGAAGGATATCCTTTTCCGGGAGGTACCTGCCCTACGGTCGGAGTCAGCGGGTACACGCTTGGTGGTGGCTGGGGACTTTCCTGCCGGAACTTTGGTCTGGGTTGTGACAGTCTAAAGGAAATTGAACTAATCAATTATGAAGGCGCTGTTATCAAAGCGGATCGTGAGAATCATTCTGACCTTTTCTGGGCTTGTCAAGGTGCAGGCGGAGGAAACTTTGGGGTAATTGTTACAATGACCTTTCAACTGCCTCCGAAGATAAACCATGTTACTCTCATCGAGATCGATTATCTGAATGTGGATTCAAGTGAGCAGAAAAAATTCCTTTCTCTCTGGCAGGAATGGTTAAAAACGGCTGATCCCAGGATTACCTTAATTTCCAGAATTTATAATTCTGTTGATGATGGCCTCGCAATGCTTGTTAGAGGAATATTCTATGGTAAACCACAGGAAGCAAAGCAAATGATGACTGATTTTCTGTCGCTGAAAGGAGCAGAATATAGTATTGAGTATATGACCTTCCTTGAGGCAGTTACAATCATCGGAAGCTTCTATCCTCCCTACGAGAAATTCCAATCAGTCAGCCGTTTCGTTCTAAGAGATTTTACCTGTGCTGAGCAATCGGAGTTAGTTGATTTGATCAGCGAGCGTCCTCAGGGCTCTGTATTCGCCGGAATATCAATGTATGCACTGGGAGGCAGAGTATCAGAGATTGGGACAGATGATACAGCCTTTTATTATCGCAATGCGAATTATATCATCTGGCTGGAGACGATCTGGGAAGAAAGTAGATATGCAAAAGATAACAAAGAATGGATTAATACGCAGTTCCCATACTTGGAAGCAGTCACCTCCGGCTCTTATGTAAATTTTCCATATGGTAGGCTTCCTGATTATCTGGAAGAATATTATGGGAACCACGCAAATGTATTAAAAAAAATTAAAATAAAATATGATCCCTTCAACGTTTTTTCCTTTCCTCAGGGGATAGGAAGATCGGAGTGTAGCGATAAAACAGCAGTATATTTTCACAAAACACCACTAAATAATGAGGAAAATCGAATTGATCTGCCAAGTGATACGAACCACAGAGGATTTCGTTATGTATCAAAAAGAAATAACACTGTTGTATGACCTTTCTTATATCGCATAAAATAACCCGCCTATAAAAAGGCGGGTTTTAAAGTCAGTATTCTGATATTAAAATTATTGATTTATACTTTCGGCAAAATAAATATAATGCTATAATTGTAAATTAAGTAGATTTTAATTATAATTATATAGGATGGAATATAGATGGAGAATTTTAAAACGTTAGACTCGAGCATACTATCTTTGATCATATTAATATTTATTTATTATAATGCCAAGAACAAGCTGGAGAAGGTTTTTACCAGCCATAGAATCTTTTTGGGGTTGGTTCTGACAAATATACTTTTAATACTAAGTGATATTGGAGCATGGGTATTTGATAGCTTACCGGGTATTCATTTTTTGTTGCTGAACAAAATATTTAATTTGTCACTTTTTGTATTTGAACCTGTTGCAGGAACATTATGGGTTTTGTATGTATGCTATCAAATGAAGCATAATGAAAAGCAAATAAAGATATTAAAGTACGTGCTGCCTACCTTATTTGCAATTAATGCGGTAATGTCTATACTAAGTTTACAGACCGGATGGTTTTTCTATGTAGATAGTAACAATATATATTCCAGGGGAAACTTATACTTAATACATATTTCTTACTGCTATATTTTATTGATCTATTCCATGTATTACGTATATAAGCATAGGAGGATGTTTGAAAAAAGATATTATTATTCCATGCTGGTATTTATATTACCGATAACAGTAGGAGCGACCATTCAAATATTATTTTATGGCTGGGCGCTTGCATGGTCCGGTATGACGATATCACTTTTAATTATACATTTTAATATTCAAGACTCCAGTTTGAATACGGATTATCTAACCGGATTGTATAATAGAAGGCAATTAGATAAGTATCTTAAGCTAAGAATTAAAAACAGTACAGAGCTCAAATCCTTTTCTGCACTGCTAATTGACCTGGATGGATTTAAAGCAATTAATGATACCTTCGGTCACGATATCGGTGACGGAGCAATCAAGGATGCTGCAGAAATAATTAAAAAATCCTTACGAAGAGATGATTTTGTAGCTAGATATGGTGGAGATGAATTTTTTGCAATATTAGATAGCAGTGATAACGAGGTTCTGGAAGCTGCAGTTACAAGACTGAAAAATAACGTAGATAAATTCAATCAGGAATCTGGAAAAGGCTACAAGCTGAGCTTTGCAATCGGCTATGCAGTATATGACTATGAGCTGAGGATGAAGTCAGATGACTTTTTTAAGCATATTGATACTCTTATGTATAACAATAAAAGATAAATCAGTACTGATTTGAATTCAAATCGTGGTTTAAGTATTGGAAGCTAACGCCTAAAAGAGTTTATTATTTGTAGCCAGCTGTATAAAAAGCTTCATAAGAGGGCTAACCCATTTATTTTTATGATGGGCACATACAGCTGTTAATTTCTGGTCATCGAGGGCAGTTTTAATTTTGCATAATTCACCATTCTTCAATTCCTCTTCAACCGTGAAGGAAGGGAGATAGGATATTCCAACATCATTTTTGACAAGATTCTTAATCGTCGGAATACTCCATAACTCAATGGTATGATCCAGTGTAATGTTGCGGGAACTAAGATAATCCTCAAATATTTGCCGAAAAATACAGTCGGGTTCATCTATGATAAAAGGCAAATCTAATTTTTGGTTTGGTGTAATAAAGTCGGGGAATTTCTCTTTTATCCTTGGGGAAGAGACTAAATCCATAGTGCATTCACCAATGGGGTAGGCTTGGAGAAATTCCTCGGAATTACATACATCCAAATAAAAAACACCTAAATCTGTTTTTCCTGTTCGTATTTTCTCTAAAATCTCATAGCAATTCGTTGATTTTAAGTATAATTTTGCCTGTGGTGCAAGGTGATGCAGCTCCTTTAGGACAGGAGCCATTTTGTAGCAGAGCAGGGTTTCTGCCATTTCTATTTGCAATTCCCCTTTTAATATAAAGAAGTTTTCACTGAAGCCGGATAAACGGTTCATGGAATCTAAAACCTCGTCCACATATGGGATTAATTCCTGACCGGCTTTTGTCAGTATCATATTTCGACCGATCTTTTCAAAGATTTGTACCGAGAGCTCTTGTTCCAATTGCTTCATCTGGAAGGTTATCGTTGACTGGGTATAATTTAATTTTTCCGCAGCTTTTGTAAAACTGCCCTCAGAAATGATTGTTTTAAAGGTATGTAGATATTTGACTTCCATGCTCTCTCCTTATAATGATTCGATAATAATGAAGTATATCATCAAAAGATTCAATTTGATTAAATTGATTGCTCTCTGTATTATATAAGAAAAAAGAGGAGATGACAAGAAAAATGAACTTTATATTGGACTATTTACCCTATGCTTTTATTACAGCCTATACCCCCGGACCCAATAATATCTTAGCCTTAAATGCAGTTAGCAGAAGAGGACTCCGGGAGGGGAAAAAGACACTTCTGGGTATTGCAACCGGTTTCTTTTGCGTAATGGCTATTTGTGCAGTTGCATGTCTGGAACTATCTAAGATTATGCCACAATTGACAATGATCATGAAATACATTGGGGCAGGATATATTGTATGGCTTGCAATTCATATTTTACTCAGCAAAGCATCAAAAGCTTCCGAGGAGAGAAATAGTGATTTCTGGACTAGCTTTCTGCTGCAGTTTATGAATGTGAAGATTATTTTATATGCCATAACGATTTATACAGGCTACATTCTTCCGAATTCTGACTCGAAGCTGCTGCTGAGTGCCAGTGCAGTATGTAATACTCTCATCGGTATTTCCGGGTGCATTACCTGGGCATTGGCGGGACACTTATTACAAAAACAATTTATAAAGCATGAGAAGTTAATGAATGCGGCAATGGCTATCGTACTGATTTGGAGTGCTTTCCATTTGATTTTCTAAGATTTATGGTAGTAAACATTATAATATCACACAATGAGGTATGTTCAAAGACCCTTGTGTTTGGTAAATATGAGATAATAATTTTATAAGTAGATTCTAAAAAAGCAAGGGCAGAAAAACTACCCTTGCTTGCTTTGTTGGAAATGATAGAAGTTTAACCCCATAAAGGAAGCTCTACAAAGAGATTATCTAAATCGGATCTAATCCAGCCCATTTGCTTTTTATGGTTAATCATTCTGAAATATACCTTTCCTGTTTTTGAAAGATACATTTTATCAAAGATAACTGTATCACCCCTTTTTACCTTATATGCAACGGACTTTGAACCAGCCGTCTTATAAGCGGAAATGGTCTTTGCAGCTTCATACCGGTATGTCTTCGAGTCCTTTGAAAGCGTAAATGTCTTGGCAGAAGTCAAAGATATCTTTTCATCTTTTAATTGAAAGGAAATAAAACTAAAATAACAGCCAATGGAAGGAGAAAAGACAGGTGTATCAATTTTAAAGGTGAAGTTCCCCTTTCCGTCCGTACCGGACAAAGAATAACGATAGATATTAAAATCCTTTGTCAAATCCTTGGGCGTGAAGGCTGTGGTATGAAAGAGTTTACTCCCGTTGTATTGTACGAAAAAGGCATCATCAGCACAATCGGACTCTAATACCGTATGGATGAATAAATCCATATAGTTGTCACTTTGATTTAAATCAAGAAGGTAAATACGAAAGGATAAGCCATCCTCCTCTTTTGTTAGACAGAGTTTTTTATTAATATACAGCTTCAAAGTTGCTGTATGCTGTGCTTCCTTAACGGATACCTTGTATTGAATGGATTCTACTTTACCATCGCCGTTTAAATCATATTTGTAAACAGTGTTTTGCTTTAAAGTTTTCACATTCTCCAGTTTCCCATTTGTATCCGCAGCAAGGCTGTTACTAGGTGGTGCAAACAAGATAATTGCCAGAGCACTAAAGAGTAAAACCACTCTTATACAGTTTTTAAGTGAAGTTCTCATAATGAATTCTCCCGTTCCCCAATTGAATTATGTTGCTATTTAATCTTATTATATTATAAAGTGTTAATCCGGTTGCATCAAGGAAAATATGTAAAAAAAGACTTTTTGAGTGTGCACCTTGATAAGAATGACATATGATATCTTTGGCGGAGTCATTGATTTGTTATTAGTTGGTGTGTATTTTTGAGTAAGACTTTTACCTAATATTAATTGACTTAATAGAATATTAGTTGTAACATATAGTTAGTCTAGCTAACTATATGTGGAGGGGAAAGTGGATATCAATCTAATCAATAGTACGGATGCAGTGGGCAGATTCTGTAGATTACATATGTATGCAAAAAGAGATATACCTATTAGACCAAGTGAGATGGGAGTACTTATTTTCGCACAAAAGCAAAATGTTCCTGTAACACCATTGATGATAGCACATTTTTTTAAAATAGCTAAGCCATCTGTTACTTCCATGGTTAATGCTCTGGTTAGGCAAGAATATTTGGCTAAGGAACCTTCTGTAACTGATAAACGAAGTTATACACTGAAAATTACTGAAAAGGGTGAAGAGTTGGTTCAAGCTACCTTTATGGAATATTTTAAATCAATTGAATTTCTGAAGGAGAAGATGGGTGAAGATAAATTTCAACAGTTCATCGAGTTAATCCAACTTGCCAACGGCATCTTAGAAGAGGAGAAGTAAATGAAAATTCTTGTTACCGGAGCATCCGGCAATGTGGGCAGATATGTAGTAAAGGAACTTTTAAAAATGGGCGAAGAAGTGGTTGCGGCTGGAACTGATATCAGCAGACTACAGAACCTGTTTGGTGATTGTGTCGAGGCTGTTGAATTTGATTTTACAAAACCAGAAACCTTTGAAGGAGCATTAAGTAGTGTTGACAGGATATTTTTAATGAGGCCGCCCCATTTAGGAAAACCGGAAGATCTATATCCATTTATTAAGGCTGCTCAAAAGCATTCCGTAAAACTGCTGTCTTTTCTATCTCTGATGGGTATTGAGAAAAATACCGTCCCTCCCCATTATAAAATTGAAAAGTACATTGAAGCAGCAGGGATCCCCTTTGCTCATATAAGGCCTGGGTTTTTCATGCAAAATGTGTCTGGGATTCATTCGGAGGAAATCAAAGAGAAGGATATGATTTTTATACCGGCCGGAAGAAGCAAGACCAGTTTCATAGATGCATCCGATATCGGACTGGCAATAGCAACCGTGCTGAATGACTCAACGAAGCATAAGAATACGGCATATACAATTACAGGAGCAGAAGCACTGGATTACTACCAGGTGGCAGATATCCTAAGTAAGTTAACCGGTAGAAGGATCACATATGCTAAGCCAGGGTTCCTAAAGTATAGAAATTACTATATAAAACAACGCGGACTCGATAAAGAATATGTGAACGTCACGGTTGCACTTTATTTTATGACAAGAATGGGAACTGCCAAAGCTATAACAAAGGATTATTATAATCTTACCGGAAGATGTCCTAAGTCCTTTGAGGATTTTGCGAGAGAGAATATTGATACTTTTTAAAGTATTAAATTTGTAAGGCATCAACAAGCAATGAAAGGAAAGAAGAAATTATGATGTTAGTTAAGAAAGAAAGCTGTATCGGCTGTGGTATCTGCGTAAAGGACTGTTTTCCACAGGATATCGAAATTATAGAAGGGAAAGCAGAGATACATAATGTAACCTGTATGAACTGCGGACATTGTATCGCAGTCTGTCCAAGGAATGCTGTAATAAGCGACAAATTAGATATGAATATGGTAAAGGAATATAATCAAGAAGAGTTCAGTTTGGATGCAGACCATCTTCTGAATTTTATCAAGTTTCGCCGGACCGTAAGGCAATTCAAAGCAAAAGAAGTGCCCCAGGATTTGATTTTGAAAATCATTGAAGCCGGACGTTTCACCCAGACCGGGAGCAATAGTCAGAATGTAGCCTATACAGTTGTGGAGAAAGAACTTAACAAACTAAAGGAACTTACCTATGTGTCGCTGAAAGATATCGGAGAGACTATGCTAAGGGATCCAAAGATGGCAGGAAGTCCGGTTCTTAGATATGCAGGTATGTGGGTAAGGATGTTAGAGGATTATCATAGGGACCCAAAGAAAAATGACCGTTTATTTTTTAATGCTCCAACCGTAATTGTAATTAGTGCCGCTTCTGTTGTTGATGCTACATTAGCAGCCTCAAATATGGAGCTTATGACAAATGCTCTGGGTCTTGGCACATTTTTCAGCGGTTTTTTTGTGCGAGCGGCACAGAATAATCCAGAGTTACAGCAATTACTGGAGATCAAAGAAGGACACCAGATATCACTCTGTATGATTATTGGATATCCAGCGGTTACCTACTATAGAACAGTACCCAGAAAAGAAGCAGATATTAGCTGGAAATAAAGAAGTGAACAAAATAAAAGAGAAATATTACTTCTCTGCATAAAAAGGGACCCTATAGAATGGGCAGTTAGAAAAAGAGTATATATTGCAAAATTACTTACTGGCTCTATTCTATAAGGTCTTTTTATTTAAAAAGCACTAGGTTGAAACACCACTATAACAAATACCTAATTCTACTGCTGGTCACGCAGCATACCGCACTTGTTTTCCGGTAAATACTCAAATCGATGTTTATGGTAAAGCAAATCAGCAGGGTGATTTGCAATCAGGCAAATATAGCTATCTTCGTAGGTATTCTCGTCGAAATAACCGTCAATTGCGTTCATAATTTGTTCTGCGAAGCCCTTACGTTGATATTCTTCATCTACCATAATATCACTCACCACATAAGTTATTCCGCCGTCACCAACGATTCTTCCAAACCCGATTAGTTTCTCATTGTCATAGAGAGATACCGTGAACAAAGAATTCTCTAAAGCAATCTGGCTCCTTTTTAAGTCTTTATTTCCCATTCCCGAACGTAATCGAAGACTCACATAATTCTGTGCAGTCGGTGGTTCATAAACTAGTTGTATACTCAAAGCTGTAACCTCCCTATAATTCTCATTTAACCTTATCATAACATAGCATGGGATAGGGTTCAAATATCTCGTATACCAATTTTAATTCAGGGTATTGTACAGAAACTAGAAAGAGATAAAAGCTAATCAGGTGTAAAGAAAGAGCGGACAGGTGAAATTGAGGAATTGTAAAGTGTGGGTAAAATGGTTGTTTTTTCTTGTGTTATTTCATCGGTATGTATACAATGAACTTATTATTTCCGAAAAGAAATGATGAGAACATATGAAGGTTATTGATACAATCACTTTTGATTTAGGAGGAACACAATATGAATATCAACAAGAAAAAAGTAATCGGATTTATAGTTATTGTCCTATTAATCGGTGGAGGCTTCTTCGCAAAATACATATTTAGCGTAAATTCCTATCAAGCTAAAGTAAAGACAATGGAAGTTAGTAATATTGATCTTTCACAAATTCCGGATGGAACATATGTCGGTGACTGTGATGTCGAGTTTATCTATGCAAAGGTTCAAGTTACCGTAGCTAACGGAACAATTTCTGACGTTAAACTACTTGAGCATAAGAATGAAAGAGGCCAATCGGCTGAAGTAATAGTAAATAAGATGATTGAAGAAAATATAATTGATGTTGATAGTGTGAGCGGTGCTACAAATTCTAGCAGGGTAATTAAAAAAGCTGCTGAAAACGCCTTATTAAGTGCAAAGACCCAAAATGAATAAAAGAAGGGGTAGGACATAATGATTACAGTTGAGAAATTAAGCAGGGGTGATTTAATAGGATTAAACCAACTCTATGATTTAGCAGTGATTTAGCAAAAGGCTTAAAAAAATATATATGATCTTAGGAACGACAAAAAAACCATGCATACAATTTATGAAATGCATGGTTTTTTTACTGGGTATCCGATTACGTAATAAAATATACCGATTACGATGTTCATAATTAGAGAAGGAACAAGCATGTTATAATATCTATATTTTGCTAAGATAAAAATTTTTTTTTATCGTTAATTTCACAACTTACTATGCTCATAAGCAGGAAACAAATAAGGATAATAATTAAAAGATGGAGAGCTTATTATAAGAACATGATTATTATAAGGAACTTTATTAACAAACACGCCATTCGAAATATGATCATTCTTGTGGCTATATGCATGTTTTCCCTAGTTGGCTGTAGTGCCAAAGCAACTAGCCAGCAGCCATTTTTATGCCATGTTGTATTAGAAGAGGGAAGCGGCTTCATTGCCGAAAAGCCAACCTCCACCGTGAATAAAGGGGAGAACGTTACCTTTACCATACAGCCCCAAGATGGATACAGTATTGTTGGAACAGATTATCCGGACTATTCCCTTTCCTATGCCAGTACTGGAAATAGCATGGTTTTGACCTTACATAAGGTTCGCTTTTCGACTGTGGTGACCGTAATCTCTGCTAAAAGCGATTTAAATATCCGTTATTATGCTAATGGCGGGGAGCGTCTGGATACAGGAGATGCCAGTGAACCTGTTTTGATTACAGTTACACCTTCCCATCTCAGAGCCAATACGGAACTGGGCACAGATCTTTTTGTCCGACCGGGTTATACCCAGATAGGTTGGAATACAGCGCCCGATGGCAGCGGGAAGCATATCGGGCTTGGCAGCCGTGTTGCAATAGATGACAAATTTATTTTGTATGCGGAGTGGAGTAAATGGACGGATTCGTCATATTTCACTTATCGTAAAACTGATCAGTATGCTATTATTACTGGCTACAACGGGCAGGAAGACGTACTCACGATCCCTGCCGAGCTTGATGGTCTTTCTGTTATTTCGGTGGAGAGTGAAGCTTTTTTAAATGCAAACTGCCAAACAGTGATTCTGCCCGACACCCTGCAAAGGCTGGAGCCGGGTTCCTTTAAAAATTCAGATATTCAAGAACTGTACCTGTATGACAATATTTCATTTATCAACGATTATGCCTTTGAAGGCTGTGATGAACTTACAACCTTGCACATCAATGCCATAGAACCCCCGGTTTACAGTGGGAATTATTTTGATACCTTTCAGGACAAGTTTGACCGACTGCTTAGTTTAAAGGGTAAAAAGAAGATTGTTCTATTTTCCGGTTCCTCCACCCGATTTGGCTACGATAGTGCAATGCTTGGCGAAGCCTTTCCGGATTATGCCATTGTCAATATGGGTGTATTTGCTTATTCCAATGCCACACCACAGCTCCAGCTGATTCTTGAATGTATGCAGGATGGGGATATCCTTTTGCACGCACCTGAATTTGATGCCGCAAAGCGTCAATTTTGCACCTCCTATGATTTGGACGCACCTACTTTTTGTATGATGGAAGCCAATTACGATACCTTCGCTGAATTGGATCTACGGAGGTTTCACATTACTTTTTCTGCTTTGTATACTTATTTGAGTACAAAGTCAACTATGTCACCCCGCAGCTATTCACTTTCAGCAGCCAGTTTTGATGAGGAGGGCTCTGCCACGAAGGAACCCAGCTATAACGAATATGGAGATTACATATTGTACCGCCCCAATGCGGAGGATGACAAACCGATCTACGGATTGCCGGTGGAATACACAGTGGAAGCATATCCCAAGGCGCAGTATATTGACCCGATGAATCAAATGTATTCCGAATTTTTGGAGAAGGGCATAGACGTATATTTTACTTATTCACCACGCAATCGATATGCTATTTCCGATGATAGTACCCCGGGAGCACGAGCTAAGCTACAGCAATATTTTAAGAAAAACCTCATAGTCCCCGTTATTTCTGAGATCGAGGATTCTCTTTATTCGGGCACTTATTTATATGGCACAGATAATCATCTGTCTTCTGAGGGTGTGGAGCTGCGTAGCATGATGATTATACAAGACTTAAAGCGTGCAATGGCCGCAGAAGAATTCGAGGTGTCCAATGAACAATAATTTTACAATTGATAGCCTATGGCCTCTAGGCATCTTTGTTGGTGCAATTCTTTGCAGCCTGTTAACTAAGTGGTTACCCCGCAGGAGGATTGTATTCACATTTTTGACAGCAATTCTTTCTGTCATAGGTATGATATGTGGCTTTGTCGTGGGTGCCACTCTGGAGGAGTTACTGATTCCCTTTCTGGTTCTGCTATGGCTCAGCCTTCACTCAAATGAGAACAGGAAAGAGGATGAAAAATGAATTTTGTGTCTGTTGAGTTTTTATTATTTTTCCCTGTGGTGCTAGTGTTGTATTGGTTACTGCCATTTAAATATCGTTGGGTACTTTTACTGGCAGCCAGTTATATTTTCTATTTGTACTGGAACCCCTGGTCTTTGCTCCTGCTTTTTGCTATGACGGTTATTTCCTACATAGCAGGCAAGGCAATCGCACCTGCTAAAAGCGAGGTACAGCGCAGGTTATGGATGTTCCTGACATTGGTTATTTGTCTGGGGTGTCTGGTTGTGTTTAAATATTTGGGTTTTCTTACGGAGAATGTGACAGCGATTCTCAAGCTCTTCGGAGTACCGACTCACGATATTGTGGTAAATATTTTTCTACCCATTGGTATATCCTTTTATACCTTTCAGGCTCTTTCTTACGTAATAGATGTATATCGAAAAGAGATTGAACCGGAGAGGCATTTCGGTTACTTTACTCTTTATATAGCCTATTTTCCGCAGGTAGTTGCAGGCCCTATCGAGCGTTCCACAAATCTTCTTCCGCAGCTGCTTGTTTCTCATGAGCGAAAGACCGCCGATATGATAACCGGTTTACAAATGATCTTGCAGGGGTTTTTTAAAAAGCTGGTGATTGCGGATTATCTTTCAACCTATGTGGATGTAGTTTATGAGACACCGCATCAGGCTGGCGGGCCTGCTATCGTGCTTGCTACGATATTTTTTGCGTTTCAAATTTATTGTGATTTCTCAGGTTATTCAGATATTGCGGTGGGTACAGCAAGAATGATGGGAATCCAGCTGATGAAGAACTTCGACAACCCTTATTCGGCTACGAGTATTCAAGAGTTTTGGCGCAGATGGCACATCAGCCTGACCAGCTGGTTTACGGATTATATATATATACCTCTTGGGGGCAGCCGAAGAGGTATTGTTAGGCGCTGTATTAATGTAATGATCGTGTTCTTATTCAGCGGGATATGGCACGGTGCCTCCTGGACGTTTATTATCTGGGGAGGAATTCATGGTGTTTATCTGGTGGCTGGGATTCTTTGGCGCAGCCTGCGGGGCGAAGATACTCAGAAAAATACCAAAGGAATCCGGCGAGCCTTCCATTGTATTTGCACCTTTGCGCTGGTATGCTTTGCTTGGATATTCTTCCGCGCAAAATCACTAGAGGATATCGGTGTGCTGCTTGGCAATTTGCGGAGCGGATGGTCGGTGAATGGCTTAAGCAGCACCTTAACAATAATGCAATTTAACGCTTTAGATGTGATTCGTATGGTTATGATGTTTGCCTGCCTGCCCTTACTTAGCAGACTATCACAGAGGCCAGTCTCGGGATTGGATGACGGCTGTGTCCTGCAAGATGATATACATACAGCCCTTATAGTTTTTGAAATGATTCTGATGAAAAGAATACGATGAAGGATTCTGATGAAAATATGAATCAACATTGCAAAGGCTAATATTTCAATCAAATAATAAACAACCATTGTATATTGGAGATAACAATGAAAAAAACAAAATTTGTAGTTTTAATTATAACCTGCAGCCTTCTGCTGGTTACGCCGGTTTTTTTGCTGGTTTGTGGATTTGTGATTCCCCCGAAGTATGACAACACATTCTTAGGTGAACTAAAGTACAAGTATGAAGCTTTGGAGCAAACAGAGGGGGCGCGCATCGTATTCGTTGGCGGCAGCAGTGTGGCTTTCGGAGTGGACAGCAAACTCATAGCTGAGGAATTGCCGGAGTATTCCGTAGTTAATTTTGGAATGTATGCCGCACTTGGCACGAAGGTAATGCTGGATTTATCTAAGGATAGCATCCGTCCCGGCGACATTGTTATTATATCGCCGGAACAAGAGGCTCAGACTCTGTCTAACTATTTTAATGGAGAGGCTATGTGGCAGGCACTGGATGGTGCTTTTCCTTTGCTGGCGCGCATTGAAAGTGAAGACCTTGGAAAGCTGGTAGGGCAGTTTCCCTACTTTGCTTCCCGAAAATTTAATTATTTTATCCGTCAGGATAAGCCCAGCCCCGGCGGTATCTATAACCGCGGCGTCTTTAATGAATACGGGGATATAGTTTCAGATGAATGTCAGTATAACCTTATGGCTGGAGGCTGGGATGTAAATACCCCGATAGTCTTTGAGGAAGCCTTGCTTGATACAGATTTTATTGATTACCTTAATGTCTATGCTGACGAACTCACCGCCCGAGGGGCAACCGTATGGTATCGTTTTTGTCCCATGAACGGAGCAGCGGTTCAGGAAGGCGCTGATATTGACGATTACTATGACCTTCTTCAGGAGAGGCTGCATATGTATATCATCGGAGATCCGAACAATTCTGTTATGGAGGAAGAATGGTTCTATGATACGAACTTTCATCTCAATGCAAGCGGAAAGATTGTAAATACCAACCGGATCATCCGTGATATTAAAGCAATGCTGGGAGACAGCAGCGCTACCAATATTATTCTTCCTTCAAAACCGAGAATACCTGACCTATCGCTGACCGAGGGGGACAATTCAGACAATGATTGCTTTACTTATGACAATCATAATGGTGAACTTAAGTTGACAGGGCTTACGGAGGTAGGCCGTGGGAGAGAGGAACTGACGATTCCGGTTTCCTTTGAGGGGATTCCCCTTACCGCAGTGGAAGCCTCTGTTTTTGCGGATAATACCACAATTCGCACTATTACTGTTCAGGAAAACATTGTATCAATCGCAGATAATGCATTTGAGGGCTGCAGTGCACTCGAAAGAGTACGGCTAAAAGGTCAAAATCCTGAGAAATGTATGGTCGGACAGCATCTTTTAGATGGCACAAAGGCAATGCTTTCTGTGGATCAGAGTGTACTTTCTGACTACAAGCTTAATTACTTTTGGTCATTGTATGCTGACCGTATCATTTCCGAATAGAAAGAATCTTTTCTTTGGCTTTTATCAAAAAAGAATTCACTTCTTTACCTATTTGTGAGATTTTTTATTGACTAATCAATAAAAAAAGGTATAATTATATTAACAATACAAAGAAGTATTTGAATTAAGACATCTTCTTGTATAAGCTCATTAATATGGTTTGAGCGTTTCGACCAGGCGACCTTAAATTGCCCTAGGCTACATGAGTACCAAAGCGGATCACCGTTTCACAATACACGGGTGGTTCTGGTTTGTGTCTCCCTAGCCTAGGGCTTTTCTTATACATTGGTTTTAGGCAGATGATGCAAAACCGACGATACAAGTTATATGATCCTACATATAACCTAGAGTAATATTTGCAGGTCAGCTGTAAAATCATTGATGAAAGGGAGTAGACGAAATGAAGAAAACAATTCACTTCTTTCTAAATGGGAATTTAAAAGAGGTACAGGTAAAAGCGGAAACTACTGTTTTAGAGTTGCTTCGTAACAAGCTGGAGCTAAACGGTATTAAGGAAGGCTGCGGGGAAGGTGACTGCGGTGCCTGTACGGTTGTAATCGGTGAAGTGAGAGAGGGCAGGGTTCATTACAAGTCAGTTACCGGATGCCTTTATTTAGCGGCTAAATTAGAAGGAAAGCATTTGATAACAATTGAGGGTTTGGCCGAGAAGGGAAAGCTTCATCCGATTCAAGAGGCGATACTGAGTTCACATGCAACCCAGTGCGGCTTCTGTACTCCGGGGGTAAGCCTTTCTATTTTAGCGCTATATTTAGAAAGAAGTAACCCAACAAAGGAAGAATTTCGCAGATATTTAGAAGGAAATCTATGCCGTTGTACCGGGTATGATTCCATTCGCAAGGTGCCGGAATATTTGAAGGAGCTTTCTGTCTGTTCGGAGAACTTAAGACCCAGCTTTCTGGAGGCTACAGAGGAACAACAGCTTGGTTTTATCCAGGAGGATGTTTTTGTAGATGATGGCACATTTGCTTACTATTCACCGGTTTCAGAAGAACACCTCATAGAGTTTTTGAGTACCCATAAAGAATTAACAGGGGGAAATAATCTTCGTTATATCAATGGCGGCAGTGATGTGTTGGTTGGTATTAAAAAAAGAAATCAGCATTACAGACTATTGTTGGATATAAGCAGGATAACATCCCTTCAACAAATAAGTTATCAAGACAAACCACAGGAAGCGAAAGCTTTGATTCTGGGAGGCGGAGTGTCCTTATCCAGAGTCATTGATTCTACCAGAGAAAGCTTCTCCGAGCTTTCTGCTACGGTGCAAAGAATGTGCTCCGAGCAGGTACGTTCTTCTGCTACAGTGGCCGGAAATATTGTCAATGCTTCCCCTGTGGCTGATACGGTTCCGCTTCTGATGGCAGTAGATGCCGTACTCACCTTACAAGGTCAGGAAGGCGAAAGAAGCGTTCCCCTTAGAAACTTCTTCCATGGATATAAACAGACAGAGAATAAACCAGAGGAGTGGATTGCTTCCATCTGTGTTCCCCTGGGTGAATATAATTTTATTAACTTTGAAAAGGTAAGTAAAAGAAAAGAAGTAGATATTGCAGCAGTTAATTCAGCAATTGCCCTCAAGATAGAGGAGGGCATTATCAATAGGGCTGAAGTAGCCTGCGGCGGAGTAGGTGCAACAACCCTTTACCTGCCTAAGACCTCCCGTTATCTGGAAGGAAAAGAAATGAAGGAAGAGACCTTCCTTGGAGCCTTTGAGGTTATAAATACAGAAGCAACTCCGATTGGGGACGTAAGAGGCAGCGCGCAGTACCGAAGTGCAGTGATGCAGAATTTGTTATTAAAGCATTATCTGGCTTACGAAAGGAGTCAGGAGGTAGATGGATATGAAGAATGAGCAGAAAGAAAATAGTTGTTCCCAGTGGGGACAGGTGGGTACCTCACCCCTTCACATCAGCGGATTTGATCATGTAACGGGACGTTCCCAATTCATTGATGATATTCCAAAGCCCCGTAACCTTTTACAGCTAAAGATCCTGCCAAGTCCCCTTGCCCACGGTAAAATTGTAAGGATTAACACGGAGAAAGCCAAAGCTTTACCGGGAGTTGCGGCAATCTTTACAGCGCAGGACATACCCGGTGAGAACCAGATTGGCGGAATTATTCAGGATGAGGTTTGTCTGGCAGAGGGTCATGTACATTTCGTTGGAGAGCCGGTTGCAATCGTAGCTGCGGAAAGTTTAGAAGAAGCTGAGGCTGCGCTCGGTCAAATTGAATTAGTGCTGGAGGAAGAGACCCCGGTATTAACAGTAAGGGATGCTATTGCGAAGAATCAATATGTTGGACCGATCAGAAAGATTGAGCGAGGGGATGTAGAAGCTGTCTTTGCAGACTGCCCTCATTATCTGGAGGGTGTGATTCGTAACGAAGGACAGGAGCATTTCTATCTGGAAACACAGAGCGTGTTAGCTGTGCCTGAGGATAGCGGTGGAGTCACATTATATTCCTCTTCCCAGAACCCTAATGAAGTGCAGCGAATGGCTGCCAATGTACTGGGGGTACTCCAGAATCAGGTTACGGTGGACATTAAGAGGCTCGGAGGAGGCTTTGGAGGAAAGGAATCACAGGCAACTGCCTGGGCATGTATTGCAGCTCTTGCAGCGTTTCATACAGGACGCCCGGCAGAACTTCGTCTTACCAGAGATGAAGATATGCTGTGCACAGGCAAGCGCCATGCCTTTGAAAGTGATTATCGGGTAGCTTTTAATGAGGAGGGAAAGATTCTCGCTTACTCCGTAGAGCTAAATTCAAATTGTGGTGCGGTTGCTGATGTTAGTACCTCTGTACTCGAGAGGGCGATGCTCCACGCAGAGAACAGCTATCGTATTGATAATATCCGGGTGATCGGAAGACCCTGTAAGACCAATCTCCATCCGGCTACGGCTTTTCGAGGCTTTGGGGGACCCCAGGGTATCTTTGCAATCGAGAGTGTGATACAGAAAATTGCATTCACATTGAAGCTTGACCCATATGATGTAAGGATGAGGAACATGTATCTGAAAGGGGACATTGCACCTTACGGCGAAGAAATCTTAAATGCAGAGCATGTGGGAGAAATCTTTGAAAAGCTGAGAACCTACAGTAAATGGGATGAGCGTAAGAAGAATATTGCTGTATTTAATGCCAAGAATAAATATTATAAAAAGGGTATTGGAATCACTCCTGTAAAGTTCGGAATTTCCTTTACAGCCGCTCATTTGAATCAGGGAAGTGCAATGATTCTCATATATTTGGACGGTTCTATCTCTGTAACTCATGGTGCTATTGAGATGGGTCAGGAGGTAAACACCAAGATTGCACAGATCGCAGCAACTAATTTCGGAGTACCTTTATCCTATGTACGTATCGAAAGCAATAATACAAAAAGAGTAGCGAACACCTCTCCAACGGCAGCGTCCTCCGGCTGTGACCTGAATGGGCATGCAGTGGAGAATGCATCGATAAAGATAATGAAGCGGTTAAGAGAATTAACCTCCAGATTGTTTCCAGATATGGAAGTAGTCTTTGAGAACGGATTTGTCTACAAGGCAGCAAAGGGTAGTGTTGATTATGAAGAACCTCTGATCACCTTTAAGGATCTTGTAAAAAAAGCTTACTTTGAACGAATCGATCTTTGCGATCATGGTTTCTATGCGTCTCCGGGAATTCATTTTGACCGGGATAAGGGTCAGGGGCATCCCTTCCTTTATTATGTGTTCGGAGCGGCGGTCAGTGAGGTAACCGTGGATTTATTAACCGGTCGTACTTCCTTAGATTCTGCTCATATTATACATGACTGCGGCAGCAGTATTAATCCAAGAGTGGATGTAGGGCAGGTTCAGGGAGCCTTTGCCCAAGGAGTTGGCTGGGTTACTACAGAAGAACTGGTGTATAATGAAAAAGGAAGACTGCTTAGCAGCTCTCCGGCTACCTATAAAATACCAACCATAGGTGATATACCGGAGGAATTGCATATTGAGCTGCTGGAAGGAAGCCTGAACGAACAGGGAATCAAGCGCTCGAAAGCAATCGGAGAGCCTCCCTTTGTCTATGGAGAATCGGTATATTTTGCCATTGTGGATGCACTTTGTTCTCTCGGGACGTATCCGGAGGGATTAAGCATTCCGGCAACTCCGGAAAAAATATGGCTTGAAATCAGGAGGAGTACCAATGCAGGAAGAAACGAGTAAAGTACGATTAACCACCATGTCCACCAAAGCAGGATGCGCGGCGAAATTCGGCCCGGGAAATCTGGCTAAGGTCATGGCTCATATGAATATGCAGGAAAGAAAGGATGACCCTAATCTCATTGTAGGCTTTGGAACCTGTGATGACGCAGGTGTTTATAAAATAGCACCGGATTATGCCCTCATTCAGACGGTAGATTTCTTTACACCCATCGTAGATGATCCTTATACCTTTGGAGCTATTGCTGCCACCAATGCTTTAAGTGATGTATATGCAATGGGCGGAAAGCCTCTGACAGCCTTAAATGTATGCTGCTTTTCTACAGGACTTGATCCCGAGGTTTATGCAGAGATTCTGCAAGGAGGACTGGATAAGGTAACAGAGGCCGGTGCGGTGGTGGTTGGCGGGCATACGGTTACGGATAATGAGATTAAATTCGGTGTGTCGGTCACCGGTTATGTGCACCCTGATAAGGTGCTTACCAACGGCGGAGCAAGGCCAGGAGATGTAATTATCCTCACAAAGCCTCTTGGAACCGGGGTAATCAGCACTGCCTTCAAGAATGAAATCATTGGGAATGATGGTATGAAGGAAGCCGTTGTCTCTATGAGTACCTTAAATAAAGCAGCTTCCGAGGCTGCCCAGGACATCGGAGTAAATGCCTGCACAGACGTAACCGGCTTTGGACTATCCGGTCATTCCTACGAGGTTGCCTCGGCTAGTAATGTAACAATTCGAATCGATCTTTCCAAAGTTCCTGTTATGGAAGGAGTTCTTGATTTGATTGCAAAGGACTGTATTCCGGGAGGGGGATATGCGAATCGAAGCCATTATGAGAAATGGGTTGAATTTGAAGGAGAAGTATCAGAAGTAAAAAAAACTCTGGTATTCGATCCACAGACCTCAGGTGGGTTATTACTTTTTGTACCGAAAGAAAGAGCGGATGACTTACTCAAAAAGCTTGAGGAGAAGAAGACCTTAAGAAGTCAGATCATCGGGGAGGTATTGCCAAAAGCGGAAGGTGAGAAGTATATTACCTATTATGAAGGTGAGTGAAAGATGAAACTGATACAAGCACTGAATCTTCTGCCCGGCAGCAAGGGAAGGATGATTAGCTTTGTGGGAGGCGGAGGTAAAACCTCCACGCTTTTTGCGCTGGCTGATGAACTGGCAGAAGCAGGTAAGAAGGTTTTGATAACCACAACTACAGCGATGTATAACCCGGAGGGTGTGAACCATCCGGGTATCTCCATATTGGGGGAGCATGTAACTGTGGAAGGAAAACTGAAGGGTATTTCAACAGAAATGGCAGATAAGATCTATCAGAGGGACTGCTATGATTTTATTCTGGTAGAAGCGGACGGCTCCAAAGGAAGGCCAATAAAAGCACCGGCAGAGCATGAACCGGTGTTACCAAGGTCCACCGATCTATTGGTTGGTGTAATTGGAATGGACTCTTTCGGGAAAGCCTTGTCTTCAGAGTATGTTCATCGGCCTGAGCTTCTGGCGGAACGAGCTGAGGCGGAGCTTGGAGATATCGTGAATGAAGAGGTCATAACAGCGCTGGTAGCACATAAACTTGGGCTTTTTAAGAGCTGCCCTAAGGAAGCCGTTAAGATTTTACTTCTTAATAAAGTCCTGGAGGAGGAAACAAAGGAAGCGGCCAGAAAGATAGGGAATCAGGTACTGAATACCTGTACTGATATAAACAGGGTCTTACTTGCAGCTGTTAAGGAGCAAGAGCCTGTGAAAGAATTATTACAGAGGTGAGGAATGATAGCAGTTATATTAGCAGCCGGTTTATCCAAACGGTTTGGCGGTAAGAAGCTTTTGGCGCAGGTAGATGGAAGGGAAATGGTACTCCATGTGGCGGAGCTTGTGGAGCGCATGGACTTTGAACAGAGGATCTTTGTCTATTCCGATGCTGAGGTTCTAAAAAGGGTGAAAGATAATTGTGTAGGAGCTGTCAGCTACCAATATTTAAATAACGATCAAGCGGAAAAGGGATTAAGCACCTCCATAAGACTTGCCATGGAAAATCTGTCAGTCAGCGAGAGTGATACCGGAATCATCTTTTTCGTTGCAGACCAGCCCTTTGTGGATGAGGCCACGGTTTACCGGCTGAAAGAAGCCTACGAGCAGAGAAAGGGCTCAATTATCGTGCCTTTGTACGGTGAAAACAGGGGGAATCCTGTTATATTCTCAAGAAAGTGGACGCAGAATCTTAAAAATCTGGAAGGTGATGTAGGAGGGCGTTCGATTATCAGGGAGAATTCAGGGGAGGTATGGGAGGTTTCTATTACCGATGACAGAATAGGCAGGGATATAGATACCAAGGAAGAATACCGTGCATTATTTAGATAATTGCGAAGCTACTTAGACAATTAGCAATTACCTAACCGTAATCTATTTGGTGAAAGGAAATAAACTAGCATGAAGATACCGAATAATCTGGTTGTGGTAAGAGGTGGAGGAGATCTTGCGACAGGGGTAGTTTACCGTTTGATGCGAAGCGGTTTTCAGGTGATCATTCTGGAGATAGAAAAGCCCACGGTTATCCGCAGAACCGTGGCATTTGCAGAAGCTGTATACCGAGGCACGGCAGCAGTGGAAGGGCTACAGGCAATCAGAGTTAAGAACGCCAGAGAGGCACTGCATAATTTAAGTGAAACTAGGGTTCCAATTATAGTAGATCCTTATGGGGACTCTCTTAGCATTTTAAAGCCTCATATTGTAGTGGATGCCATTCTGGCAAAAAGAAATCTTGGGACAAGCATAAATATGGCACCCATTGTGATAGGACTGGGTCCTGGCTTTTGTGCCGGAATAGATGTGCATGCAGTCATTGAAACCAACAGAGGTCATAATCTGGGGCGTGTATTTCTAAATGGTGAAGCTGAACCTGATACCGGGGTTCCCGGTGTAATTGGGGGCTTTGACGCTCAAAGAATACTCCGGGCGCCTGCTGATGGAGTAATTCGGATTGAGAAGGAAATCTGCACCAGAGTTAGTTGCGGAGATATTATTGCCTATGTAGAAGATTTACCGGTTGTATCCCAGCTTGACGGAGTACTCCGGGGACTCATAACCGATGGTTTATGGGTAGGGAAAAATCTTAAAGTAGGAGATGTTGACCCCAGATGTAAGATAGAATATTGCTATTCCATATCGGACAAAGCTCGCGCCCTGGGAGGCGGTGTGCTAGAAGCAATTCTGTATTTATTAAGGAAAGAAGGTAACGGCTGATATGAATTTTGTGCACGTAAATGGACAGGAGCATCCCTGGAATGTGGACATGTCCTTAATGGATTATCTGAGAGATAAGCTAAATATCACTTCGGTGAAGAATGGCTGTAAGGAAGGCGCTTGCGGTACCTGTACCGTTATCATTGATGGTAAAACTGCCCGTGCTTGTGTTCAGAAGCTATCCAAACTGGACGGAATGAAGATTCTGACTCTGGAGGGCTTTACCGAAAGAGAAAGAGCCGTATTTTCCTATGCTTTTGCTGCTTCTGGAGCAGTTCAGTGCGGCTTTTGTATTCCCGGAATGGTCATCAGCGGAAAATGCCTGATTGATCAGAACCCGGAGCCCACCAGAGAGGATGTAAAGCAGTCCATCCGCACCAATATATGCAGATGCACCGGCTATAAGAAAATTGAGGACGGAATACTGTTGGCAGCCAGGATGCTGAAAGAGAATTCAGAGATACCAGAATTAACCCAGTCGGGAAAGATAGGAGAGAGAACCTGTCGTGTGGATGCAGCGCCAAAAACCCTTGGAACCGCCATGTATACCGATGACTACAGCTTTGAAGGTATGCTCTTTGGAAAGAATGTATTTAGTAAGTATGCCAGGGCGAAGGTATTAAGGATTGATACAGAAGCGGCAATGGCTATGCCCGGTGTGGTGGCAGTTTATACCGCAAAGGATATTCCCGGGAAGAGATATATCGGACATCTGGCTCAGGACTGGCCGGGAATGATTGATGAAGGTGAGGAGACAAAATGCATCGGAGATACCCTGGCAATGGTAGTGGCAGAGACGAAGGAGCAGGCCATAGCGGCGGTGAAGGCTGTAGAAGTGGAGTATGAGGAGCTGGTTCCTATTTGTTCACCGGAAGAAGCAGCAAAGCCCGGCGCTCCTCAGATCCATGGAGAGGGCTTTACGCATTTTGGCAGATTTGTCATTCCGGAAAACAATTTACTTGACCATGAGGAGGTAAAAAGGGGCGATGCAAAGGCAGCGCTGGAAAACTCCAAATATATCTGTGAGGGAACCTTTTCCCTTCCTCCTACGGAGCATGCCTTCATGGAACCGGAAACAGCGGTGGGTATACCCGAGGGTGATGGAATTCTGGTTATTACCGGAGGGCAGGGAGTATACGACGAATATCACGAAATCAGTCATTATCTTGGACTTCCCATGGAAAAGGTAAGGATTAAGAGCGCCGTAGTAGGCGGCGGTTTTGGCGGTAAGGAGGATATGAGTGTCCAGCATCAGGCGGCTCTATGTGCCTACCTTACAAAACGGCCGGTGAAGGTGTTCTTCTCCAGACAGGAAAGCATTAACTACCATCCAAAGCGTCATGCCATGGAAATCTACTGTAAGATAGGCTGCGATGGGAATGGTATTCTACAAGGTATGCTGGCAAGAATTACATCAGATACAGGAGCCTATGCCTCCCTTGGAGGACCCGTATTGCAAAGAGCCTGTACTCATATCGGAGGTCCATACAACTATCACAATATCGATGTTGAAGGGAATGCCTATTACACAAATAATCCACCCGGAGGCGCATTTCGAGGCTTTGGTGTAACCCAGTCCTGCGCTGTGGTAGAATGCCTGATAAATGAACTGGCAGAAAAGGTGGGAGTTTCCGGCTGGGAGATCCGCTATCGCAATGCAATTAAGCCCGGTGATTCTCTGCCAAACGGACAGATTGCAGATGAAGGCACAGCTATGGTGGAAACACTGGAAGCAGTCAGGGAGGAATTCGAGCATTATGAAGCTCATCCTGATTATCATGTTGGAATCGCTTCGGCTATGAAGAATGCCGGTGTTGGGGTAGGTGTTCAGGATATTGGACGTTGTAATATTAAGATCCTTGAGGGTAAAGCTCATGCCAGATCTTCCGCCGGTGCAATCGGACAGGGAATTCAGACGGTTCTTATGCAGATAGTATGTGAGTGTACCGGATTAACACCGGAGCAAATCGAAGTGGAACATCCGGATACCAGGTATACACCGGACTCCGGCACTACTACCGCCTCCCGTCAGACCGTATTTGCCGGGGAAGCAGCCAGAAGAGCCGCTATCCAGCTGAAGTTGGATCTGGATAGAGGAAGCACGCTAGCAGATTTGGAAGGAAAGGAATATATCGGAGAGTTTGAATACAAGACAGATCCCATTGGCTCCTCAAAGCCAAATCCAGTCAGTCATGTTGCTTACGGTTATGCCACTCAGCTCTTTGTTATTGATCAGGAAGGAAAAGTCGTGAAGGTTGTTGCCGCCCATGATGTCGGACGAGTGATTAATCCACTGTCAGCGGAAGGACAGGTGGAAGGCGGGGTTGCTATGGGACTGGGCTATGCCTTAACGGAGAGCTTTCCTTTGAAGAATGGTATCCCGCAGCTAAAGCTGGGAATGCTGGGACTCTTTAAGGCTAATCAAATGCCGCCCATTGATGTACGGTTAATTGGCAGGAATAATCCGGATATCGCCTTTGGTGCAAAAGGATTAGGAGAAATTGTATGTGTCCTGGGAGCCCCTGCCTGTCAGAATGCTTATTACAAAAAGGACGGTGTATTCAGATATCAATATCCGCTTGAGAACACCTTTTATCGTAAACCCAAAGCCTAATTAATTACAGTAAGGGAAAGAATAATTTAAAATTAAGAGAATGAAGCCCCCTTCATTTAGATGTGCTGGGAATATATATCACTATGCATCTAGACAAGGATGCAACATAAAATTATAATAGAGAATAATTAATTGATGCATTGTATCTATTATCAAAAGACAGAAAGGATGATATGAATGAAGCTTATTATGTATGGTGCGGATATTTGTCCGGATTGTGTTGATGCAAAAGCAAGGCTGACGGCCCATGAAACGATTGAGGTGGACTTTAGAGATATTACGGAAAGTACAAAGATTTTAAAGGAGTTTTTATCCTATCGTGATCATGAGGAATTGTTTGCACCGGTTATCAAAGCCGGAGGAATTGGGATTCCATTTTTTATCTTGGAGGATAACACGAAGACTCTGGATCTTAATGATTTTTTAGAGGAAGATATACCAGCAGATAGCGGAGCTTCCTGCTCAATTGATGGTAAAGGTTGTTAATATAAGGTTAGTTTAATGTATAATAATAGAGCTGCTGCAAACTAATTTTTGAAGTAATCAAAAATAGATTGCAAAAGCTCTATATTAATCTTATTCTATTCGTTTATAATACTTCACCATTGAAATAAAAAACTCAGATAAGGGATGAAAAAATTGAAATTACAAAAGCTTATACCAATAACAATTATGCTACCATCTATCGCAATAGGTGCATTTACGATGTATCAAAATCATATTTCGGCTATGATTTGGATGCAAAATGTTTTATGCTTTTTATTCTTTAGTGTTATTTCCTGTTTGCTAATAACACATAAGTCCTATCTTAGTAAAGGAAGGCATAAAGAATACGTATTAATCGCAATGTGTTTCTTGATTTTAACTTTCATTAGTCCCGGACTGGAAGGTGTACATAGGTGGATTTCTTTCTCAGTACTTCGTTTTAATGTTGCTATGATCGTATTGCCCATCATTCTTATTGGTTTATGGCAAGCATTGCAATGGAAAGAGCTGAAGTTTGCCGGTATCATGGCAATGGGTATAATACTCGTATTATTTTATCAACCTGATGCTTCACAGCTCACGGGATTTGCTGTTCCTGTGATGATAATGCTATACAGAAGGATGAGTAGCAAAATATTACGTTTGCTCGTGGCAAGTATTTTTTCTGTTTTTGTAATTCTATCCTGGGTATATTTAGACACTCTGCCTCCGGTAGATTATGTAGAGAGAATACTTCATATGGTAGCGGATTTGGGACTGCCATTGCTAATTTTAGGTATTATTTCGCTGGTAATATTACCGCTGCCTTTTCTGTTGTTTCCACCAAAAAATGCTGAGTTAATCTCACGCATCATTGGTTTTTATTATACTATTATCATTGGATCAACTTTGTTTGGGAATTTCCCTGTTCCATTGATGGGATACGGGTTGTCACCGATCATTGGCTATGTTATATCAATAAACTGGTATATTAAATCCAAGCATGAAAATGGGAATGCAATTATATACTGATTGATACAGGGCTAGAATATGGTGTATAATTATTATTAGCTAATAATAAATTTTGAGTGAGGATAAACGAATGGGAAATACTGAAATATTTGATACAATGGCAAATGTATATGACACCTCTGAACGAGCAAGTATAGCAAAGCTGGCAGCTGACGCCATTCGCGGATATATTGTCGATGGAAAAAGTAAGAGTGCTATTGATTTTGGATGTGGAACAGGGCTTGTTGGAATGAACTTATTAGAGGATTTCGGATCAATTCTTTTTCTGGATAGCTCTCAACCTATGGTGGAACAGATAAAGCAGAAGATTTCTGATTATAATCTGACGGGGGCACAAACATTATGCTTTGACTTTGAAAAAGAAAACAACTCGGAAATACACGCTGATTATATATTTATGTCCCAGGTTTTACTTCACATTAAGGATATAGAGTGGATTTTAAGTCGGCTGTATCAGGTGTTAAATGCGAAGGGACATTTAATCATTGTTGATTTTAATAAAAATGAGAAAGTTGTTTCAGATAAGGTTCATAATGGATTTGAGGTGGAAGAACTTATCATGCTTTTGGGTAAGATAGGATTTTCTGATATGAAATCAAAAACCTTCTATACCGGAAGTAAAATCTTCATGAATCAGGATGCATCTTTATTTGTACTCGATGCTACAAAACAGATTACTACTCAGTAATTAGAATATATGAGGTTATAGCCATTTTTTTAGAACACTCATCATTTTAATCTCTTACCCAAAGCTTCTCTACCTGTGACATTGAAGCTACAATGAGCAAGAGATTAGAATGATGTATTTATGTATTTATATATTTATGTGTTTATGTATTTTATTTATGTCAAGTGAATCAGTTTACTGATCACTTTTTTTGACTAGTTATATTTGCCGTCTTTTTTAGTCATGAACAATTTCAAAGATAGTACCCTGATTATAATCAGCCACATTCCTGGAACCATAAACTCCTAAATATAGTTTAGTCTGGTTTTGATTTGTACCCAAAGAGACATAATAAGCAGAATCGGAACCAAAGTTATAGTCAGTATCAATAATTTTATAATCATTTGATTTGCAATCTTCTCTAATCTGCGTATAAGCTAAAACACCTCTCGCCGGAGGCCTAGACCCTTTTCCTCGGGCAAAATCGATAAATACAATACTTCCTTTTAAGTCTGGAATGTCATTTCCCATATATGGCTGAACCCCTGTAATTGCAGTTCCTTCAAACTTATCCGATCGTGAATCTTCATGAAAATAACTGGTGAGAGGCTGAAGACGCAGTGCTAATGTAGTAATAGCTTCCTCATAATAGGCAATTATTTTCTCGTTTAAATTCGAATTGGAAGAACAGCTTCGAATAATCGGCGTAGGAAGAGCGCCTTCCCAGCCTCGCCAGCCAAAGTTAACAAATCCATTGACTTCGGGTTTAGATCTCGTTAAGGAGGCTCGAATAAGCTGAGTAACAGGCGTTGGCGTATAATCAACAAATGAAAAAACTGACTCTACCAGATCCTGCCCGACAAAGCCCAAATATTTAATATACTGATTATTAAATCTTTGAAAGGATATTCCGGGTATATTTCGTACCCCTTTGGCCATCACAGTAAGTGTTTCCTGTATCGGTACGGGAAGCTCATTAAAGCGTGTCACCACGAGTGGGGTATCGGAGTACGAATTCTTATCCACATCAATTTCAATTATTTTACCGGCAATTTCCAGATTGTTCTGGCTTAAATTGAATGGATCATAACTTGATCCCCCGTCTCCGGTTGTTAAAACAAGTCTTCCAGTTTCAGGTGAGAAGTTTAAGCTATTAACACCATTGTGATTTAGAAAAGGTCTTCTTAAATTTAGTAAGGTCCGTTGTTTTTGAGGCGGCTCATCTGAGGCTAGTATCCATTCCTCAACAGTATCAATATGATTATATTGAGTTTCTCTATTTGTCCACTTTAAATTTAAGGTACTTGGCTCGCAGGGATCAGGCTTAAAGGTTCCGGAAAGAGCACCTGGACCTTGGGAGCCGGCAACGGAGTAATGAAGGTAGAATAAACCATTATCATTAAATCCGGGATGAAATGCCAGACCAAGCAATCCCCGTTCATCATATCCGCCGGTAGAAGTACCTAATTCTAATACTCGGGGGCGGATATCTAAAAAAGTCTCTATGACTCCGTCTCCAATGTAAAAAATTTCACCAATCTGTGTTGCAATAAATAATCTTTCGATGGAGTCCCCTGGAAGTATCGCTGTTTTCAAAACGGTAGGTAAATTTATATTATAAACCAGCGGTTGTAACTGAACGTTAACCTCTTTCAATTAACGTCACCACCCTTCATAGTGTTTTCTACCATAAGATATGATTAGAACCGCTTTGTTATTACCAAATTGGGATCATGAAAGTAGTATCGTAGTAACGAGCTTACGGGTAGTTAATATGTTGTCCTGGTTAGTGTTATTGTAACTGCAAGATATAACGCTCATTAACTTATTACATGGGTTGTCTACCATAGCGTTGCGGCTGCAGACAAAATGTAGTATAATCAAGAGCATAGCATTTGGATGACATAAGATTGACTGGCAATGATTGACTTGAGAGATTGCCCTGGAGGAACGATGAGAGTAAATAATAAGATTCATTATGGATGGATTCTGCTGTTTCTAACCTTTTTTGGCTTACTGGCCGCACAGGGAATAAGCAGGTGGTGGGGCTGGTCAGATGCTGATCGTACCGGCTAGCCTGTTGTCAATTAACTAACTGGACTGGAGAAATACGGTTATTAGGACTTGCAGAGGGTAATTTAAGTATTTAATGGGTAATAAATAGTTTTAGAATAGTTTTTACTAAATATATAATTGGGGTTAGACATCAGATGAAAAAGATTTTTTTAAAAATTAATAAATCATATTATCGAAGGATTGTGTTACTGTTACTCGTGTACATATTATCAGTAGTATTGCCCTTTGCTGTTTTGCTGTATAAAAATGCTCAGTCAAATATGATTGACAATATTAATCAATCCAATGAACAAGTATTGAATCAAATGAAGTATAATTATACCTATTTTTCTGAAAATATCTCGGCTCTTAGCATGTCCTTGTATTATCAATATGATATTAATGCGTTGATGTATAATGAGGAGATTGACTATAATCAGCTATATCTAACGATGAAGCACTTGCGAGATAATGTATTGCTGTCTCAGCCCTCCCTATATTCCATTGAAATCTATAATGCAAAAAGGAAAGAATGGTTTTCGACGGGCAGCTCCAATGAAGAAGTCGGAGAGAATGAGAATTTGTTTATGATGGAGCAGGATACGATTCCGAAGTTAAGTCCGGTACTTAGAAAATTGCAGCAGAAGAGCGGTCAGTTTGAGAGCAATCAATATGTGTTTTCCTACTTTATGTATGAATATGCGGATCCGGCAGATAGAAAGAATAGTTACATTGTGATTAATCAGAGTGCAAATTGGTTCCTGGACAATCTGACAGGAGCTATATCTCAGAAAGTACCGGCGACAATATATCTTGCAGGTGAATCCGGTATATATAGCTATATGAATGAAATGAATTCCGCTTCGGAAGAGCCTATGGTGGAGAACTGTATTAATAATTACATCGGGAAAGAAACAGAAGGCTCTGCACAGGGGTATTATATTGATGATTACCAAGGAGAGAAATACCTGATCTCCTATATTGATTTAGAGGACAGAGGTAACTGTATCATTATGGTACAGGAATATAGTAAGATTTTTGCAAATATGATTAAATTGAAAAATGGCTTTCTGTTGTTGTCTGTAGTATTCGCTTTGTTTGGAAGCGTTGCACTAATACTACTTTCTAAGAAAATATACCGACCCGTAAATACTCTGGTGGACTATGTATCCGGTTTGGACGGAGCGGATGCAGCAGATAAGAATAAGGATAAGGTGGATGAATTTGAACACCTGCGAGGCTTCTATCAGAAGGTGAACGATATTAATAAGGAGCTGCTTCAGGAAAAGCAGTCAACAAAGGAAACCTTCAAAAAGTTCCTGCTGTCTAATTTATTAGAGGATAGTTCGGAAGAGAACTGGGAGAAATATTATAAGAGCATGCCAGGTGCTCCGTTATCCCAGCTCGAGGAGTATCAGCTGATGGTAGTGAGCGTTCATCTGGACAGCTTCCGGGTAAATCGCCATGGCTTCGTGGAGGGTGACAATGATCTTTTGATTGATAGCATCTCCAATGTGACTAGTGAGTTGATGGAAGGTTATATCACAGAACCGGTTAAAAAAGAGAACGATGAGCTTGTAATTATAATTGACTGTCAGAAAAGAGGAGCAGATCAAGAACTGATAAAAGAAAAGCTAAGGAACATGCAGGAGTTTATCAAGGTACATTTTGACATTACGGTCTCTGCGGCCTATAGTAATATCAGCACTGAGGTAAAGGATTTGGCACAATTGTATGAGGAAACCCAGAGATTTTCCAGCTATCGGATTGTATATGGTGAAAATTCTCTTTTGGGAGAAGCCGAATGCTACAATAATGTACACAGCAGGGACAACTCCTATTCCAGAGACTTAAAGAAACGCCTGGAGGAAAAGATAAAGCTGGGTAATCTGGAACAGATTCAGGAGACGCTGGAGCGAATACAGGATGTGATCAGCAGCCTGTCCTATGAGAATATCATTATTAGCTTGATGGCGCTGGTAACTGAAGTCAATATGATTATGAATGAAATTAACATGGCAAAGAATAATCCTCTAACTATTAATTTCAACGACATGTATAAGAAAGTCATTGAAGTGGATTATATTGACCAGATATTTAAAGACCTGTCGGAATATATTAGTTCCATTCTTTCAGATACCTATCAGAAGAAGGAGAAGGAAAATGATAAGGAGAAGTTATTTGTACAAGCAGTGCATGAATTTGTCCTTAAAAATTACAGTGATGTAAATCTTACATCTCAATCCATTGCGGATTATATGAATATGTCAGGACGCTATGTAATGAAGAAATTCAAACAGTGCACCGGGATATCCATTAATGAGTACATTCTGGATGTACGTATGAAACAGGCAGTTTATCTTTTGAAGCATTCAGACATGCCTGTTAACAAAGTAGCTGAAAATATAGGAATAGAAAATGAAAACTACTTCTATCGACTCTTTAAGAAGGTATATGGGTGTACACCGAGGAATTTTGCCGATAGAAACTGGTAGTGCATTTTCGAACCATACACTGTAAAATACGCACATTACTGTTTTTTATACAGTAAATGTGCGTATTCTTCAGTTGTCACAGCTTTTCATAACCTGTTAATATCGGGGTGACAGCAGCGGCTGTTCAAAATTAATGTATAGGGAGGATTTTTAAGTAATGAAAAAAATGACTAAGCAAATTGTCGCATTAGGTCTCACCGGCTTAATGGCAGTCAGCGGTCTGGCAGGCTGCGGCAAAGCCGGAACGACGGATACGAATGCCCCAAGCAAGAGTGGAACCACCAATGAAACCGGCAGTGAAACCGGCAGTGCAGATCAAGGAGAGCCAATCTCATTAAAATGGTATATGGCAGGCTCTGGTCCCCAGGCAGATGTAAAAACAGTAGAGGCAGCAATTGATCAATATCTGCTGGATACTTATGAGATGAATATTGATCTGCAGATCATCGCAACGGATTACGCAAACTATCCGCAGAAGATGCAGATGGTAATCTCTTCCGGTGAAGAATATGATATCTGCTGGACCTCCAGCTGGAATAACAATTACTATGATAACGTGAATAAGAACGCATTTATTCCGTTAGATGACTTATTAAAGGAGAATGCCCCTGAGCTGCTCGGCTCTATGGAAACCTCTGTTTGGGATGCGGTTAAAGTAAAGGGAAGCATTTACGGAGTTCCCTCACAGCAGATTTTCCCGAAGCAGAACTATGTGGTAATTGTAAAGGAATATGCGGATAAGTATGGCCTGGATGTGAGCAAGGTTACGAAGCTCAGTGATTTGGAAGACTTCTTCCTGCAGGTAAAAAAGGATAACCCGGATATCTATCCTTTTGCAGCCTCCAGTAATGGTCTGTTGTCAAAGCATACGTTAGCGGTGGGCTTAGAACCAATTATTGGTCTTGGCATTCCCGGTGTATTCAAGCTTGGTGATGAGAGTCTGACCGTATACAATCAGTTCGAAACAGAGGAAGCGGCACAGTTTTATGATATGATGCATCGTTGGGTGGAGGAAGGACTGGTACGTAAGGATGCTGTAACAGTTTCCGATAATGCAGTACCTGACATGAAAGCAGGAAAGCATATAGCGGCTATCAATGCGACCTTCAAGCCTGGTGTAGAGGCAATTGAATCCGCTAACTTTGGGAATAAAGAAGTGGTATTTGCAACCTTATCAGAGCCCTACCTGGCAACAGATAATCTGGTTTCCAGCTTAAATGCCATCAGTCAGACCAGTGAGCATCCTGAGGTTGCTATGAAATTCCTGAACCTGGTAAATACGGATGCAACGCTGTATAACCTGCTTTGCTTTGGTGTGGAAGGAACACATTATACCGTAAATGCAGATGGAACCGTAACATCAGATGATAGTAAGGGCTACAATCCTAATATCGACTGGATGTTAGGAAATCAGTTTAATGCTTTACTTAGAGAAGGACAGGCGCCTGATATTTGGGAAAAGACAAAGGCGTTGAATGGTTCCGCGGTAGAATCAAAAGCACTTGGCTTCTCCTTTGATTCTACACCTGTAACAAATGAAATCGCAAGCGTAAGCGCAGCCTATGACCAATACGGCAAGATCTTAGAAACAGGCGGAGCTGACCCTGCTCAAGTACTTCCAGAGTTTCGTGAGAAATTAAAGGCATCCGGTGCTGATAAGATCATCGCTGAAATGCAAAAACAGGTTGATGAATGGAAGTCATCAAAATAAAGGAAGTTTTTTGGAGGGTGGGGGAGAGAAAATACCCCTCCCTCTTTCATTCGCAACAAGTGAATCACATTTTGTTTCAGCTTGTTTCCTGGAGAGGAGTTATACCGACATGAAAAATACGAAATTAGTAAAAAAAAGATACAAAATGAACTGGGGGCTATTCATACTTTCCCTCCCCGGATTAGCCTTTCTGCTTGCATACTATTACCTCCCTCTATTCGGATTAATCATACCGTTTAAGAAAATGGATGTGGAAAAAGGGATATTTGGCAGTGAATGGAGCGGGCTGGACAACTTTAAGTTCTTTTTCAATTCCCCGGATATGTGGACGGTTACCAGAAATACGATATGCTTAAATGCCGTCTTTATTTGTTTGACGTTAGTTCTATCTGTTATTGTGGCACTTGGTTTATTTGAATTATCCAGTAGAAAGGTAAAGATTTTTCAAACCAGCTTATTCGTACCATATTTTATTTCCTGGGTAGTGGGAAGCTATGTAATCTATGCTCTGCTAAGCCCGGACATGGGAGTTATCCCTAACTTTATGGAGAAGCTTGGGATGACTGTACCGAATTTCTACAGTGAGCCCAAGTATTGGCCTTTCATCCTTACGACATCCTATTTATGGAAGCATGTAGGCTATAATACCTTGATTTTTTATGCTACCCTGATGGGTATGGATACCGCTCAGCACGAGGCAGCCTCCATTGACGGGGCAAATAAGCTTCAAAGGATACGCTACATCTGTATGCCTCATATGATGCCTACGATTGTATTAATGGGATTATTAATGATCGGAAAGATATTCTATTCTGATTTTGGTATGTTCTGGTTCCTACCCAGAAACTCGGGAATTCTATATTCAGCAACGGATGTAATTGATACCTATGTGTTCCGTATGCTTCGAGTTATGGGGAATATCGGTATGTCCTCCGCTGTTGGATTATACCAGTCTGTTGTAGGCTTTATTCTTGTGCTGGTCACCAATTTGATTGTGAAAAAAAGCAACAAGGATTATGCGTTATTTTAAAGGAGGAGTAATCAATGGTTCAAAGTAAACAAGAGAAGATTGCAAATAAAGTCATAACCGTAGCACTTATTTTACTGGCTTTGTTCTGCGTCGTTCCCATTCTATATATTTTGTCAGCCTCACTATCGGATGAAATTGCGCTTACCAGAGAAGGTTATTCTCTAATTCCTAGAGGTTTTTCGCTGGAAGCTTATAAATATATTCTGGAAAGTCCGAAATCCATTATTAGTGCTTACGGAGTTACGATCCTGGTTACATTGGCAGGAACCGCAGTAAGTCTTATTGTGACCACGATGCTTGCTTATGTTATTGCAAGGAAGGATTTCAGACTGGGCAGAGTATTTGCATTTATGATCTTCTTCTCCATGTTGTTTAATGGAGGATTGGTACCCACCTATATTATGGTAACCAAGTATTTTCACCTAAAAGATTCTCTTTGGGCTTTGATGCTGCCCTATATTATTCTGCCCTGGCATGTGTTCCTGATGAAGGGCTTCCTCTCTGACATTCCAACCTCCTTGATTGAGGCGGCGAAGATTGACGGAGCAGGTGAAATTAAGAGCTTTTTCCGTATCATAGTGCCGATTTCTAAACCGGCATTGGCAACGGTGGGATTGTTTATCGCCTTTACCTATTGGAATGACTGGTATCAATCCATGCTATACATAGACAGCTCCAATATCAATTCCCTGCAATTTTATCTGTACCGTATCATGAATAATATCCAATACCTAAGTACCTCCATGCAAGCCGGGAACATTACTATCGATATTGCCAATCTCCCAAGTGAAACAGCGCGAATGGCCTTATGTATACTGGCAGCAGGACCGATGTTAATTATTTTCCCCTTCTTCCAGAAATACTTTGTAAAGGGATTAACCGTAGGTGCAGTGAAAGGGTGATTGAAAATTATCAATATGGCAAATGATCAATACGCAAATATAGCGGCAGGCGGTGTCCACACCCTGGGAAAAGGGCTGCAGGCGCCGACCCCGGAAGCTATGAATAAAAAGGTATGGGGGATCGAAAAACAGGAAAAGCAAATCGCTTTTCCCCCCAAGATGAGCACGAAAGAGGAATTATACGAGGAACTGGAGAGCTGGAAGCAAAAATTTCGTCCATTTCTTCAGAGATTAGCACCACAGTTAATGACATCGGAAAAAAAGGAAGAACTGAAGGAGTTCTTTTGGAGAATAGAGACGAAGGATGACCAGCAGGATTTTATATCCGTTTTAGAGGGTCAGGGAGATTGGGAAAAGGTAAGCATACCTCATTACGGGAAACCCCTGGGCATGGCAGTAACCTTCTACAGAACCGAATTTTCGGTTTCCTGGGAGAAGGAAGAGGCTGTATTTCTGGATTTTAAAGGAGTGGACTACATCGCCCAGGTCTTTGTTAATGGCTCCTATGCAGGTTCCCACGAGGGCTTCTTCGCCCCCTTTCAGCTGGATGTAACCCGATATGCAAAGCAGGGTGTGAATACCCTGGTAGTACGAGTTGAGAATGACTTTGTACATAAGAGAAATGAAAAGGAACTGCGAGGAACCATGTACGGAGGGGATAAAATATATGCAGCCACTGGTCCGGGATTTGATGATCCCGAGATGGGCTGGCATCACTGTCCTCCGGGAATGGGAATTTGGCAGAGTGTATTTGTTGAAGTAAAGAATCGGTGCTTTCTTAAGGATGTATATGTAAGACCACTTCCGGAGGAAGATATGGCGGAAGCCTGGGTGGAAATATACAAATGTGATCCTGGCTATGAGGAGGTAAAGCTGAGTCTTTCCCTTTACGGGCGAAATTTTGAGGAGACTGTCTTTGAACATATGGTGTATCAGCCTGTAACCGGATGTGCCATTGGACTCGGCGATAGTTTTACCGAAGCTGTTCTGACCGCCTCTGGTGCAATTGATAAGCCGGTGCAGCTTAAGATGGAGAAAGGAGTCAACTATCTAAGAATTCCTTTCACCATGGAAGCTTTCCGCCAGTGGAACCCGGAGACTCCTTATCTATATGAGCTCCAGGTATCCTTAGTGAAGGAAGACGGGCAGATAATGCACCGGAAGGCTCAGAGCTTTGGAATGCGAAGTTTTATCATGGATACGGATAACCTGCCTAAGGGTAGCTTTTATCTCAATGGGCAGCAGATTCGTCTGCGGGGCGCGAATACCATGGGACATGAGCAGCAGAGCGTGATGAAGGGTGATACGGAGCAGATCATAGATGATATCCTGCTGGCGAGAATATGTCATATGAACTTCCTTCGACTGACACAGCGTCCGGTTCAGGAGGAGGTATATGAATACTGCGATATGCTGGGGATGCTGACACAGACGGATTTGCCTTTGTTTGGAGTACTGCGCATCAATAAGTTCAATGAGGCACTTCGACAGACAGAGGAGCTGGAAAAGCTGGTAAGAAAGCATCCCTGCAATATCCTGGTGTCCTATATTAATGAGCCCTTCCCCAATGCCTATAATCAGCCTCACAGACACCTGTCCAGACCGGATTTGATGAGATTCTTCGACTGTGCAGATGCGATTGTGAAGATGAATAATCCGGAGCGGGTAACAAAGCATGTGGATGGCGATTATGATCCACCTAGCAAGACCCTGCCGGATAACCACTGCTATACCCTTTGGTATAACGGGTGCGGCGTTGATGCCGGTGAACTGAATAAGGGTTATTGGCTGCCGGTAATGAAGGATTGGAATTATGGCTGCGGAGAATTCGGAGCAGAAGGTCTGGACTGTCTGGAAACCATGGAAAAGTATTATCCAAAGCATTGGCTGCCGGCGAATCAGACCGAGGAGAAGAGCTGGACTCCGGCAAATATAATTGCCTCCCAGACCGGGAATTTCCACTATTTCTTTTATGATACCAAGACAAGTGTGAAGGAATGGATTGATGCCTCCCAGCAGCACCAGGCCTGGGCAACAAAATGGATGTCAGAGGCCTTTCGCAGGAATAAAAGAATGGTATCTACGGCAATCCACCTATTTATTGATGCCTTCCCTGCGGGATGGATGAAAACGATAATGGATGTGGATCGAAATCCTAAGCCTGCCTATTTTGCTTACCGGGATGCACTGACTCCGGTTATGGTCAGTCTGCGAAACGATCGGTACTGCTATCATCCAGGAGAGCTGGCGTCCGTAGAGGTATGGGGCTGCAATGACCAGGATTGTGCCTTTGATCGGATAAGAGCAGAATATAAGATAGAAGGATTGAATAAAGAAGGTAATAACGAGTTTATTGGACAGGGAGAGCAGTGGATAACCTTATCCAGATGCAGTTCTGACTATCTTGGGAATGTGGAGTTTACTGTTCCCAAAGACTATCAGAAGCTTCGCATTACTGCAGGAATCAGGAAAGAAGATGGGGAATTGCTTCATTACAATGAGATGATGTTAGAGGTGAAACCAGACACAACTTTGCCTGATGGTATTCAGGGATGTATTTTTGGAGAGAAAGGACTGGGAAAGAGTCTGGCGGAAGAACTAAATCTAAGAATAGTGGATGCAGTTGATTTGAAGTCGGGTGATATCATACTGATTGATAACTGGAAAGCCTTTGCAGCCAATCGGGCAGAGATAGAAGCTATCGTAAGTTCCGGTGCGAAAGCCATTTTCCTGGAGCTTGAAGCGGGCGAATATAGGATGGGCGAAAAGACTTTTCAAGTCAAAGCCAGCAGTATGCTGCCGATGAATTTTGCTTCCAGAAAGACTGGACATTCTTTAGTAGAAGGTTTTCAGGAATTCGACTTTAGGAACTGGTATGACAGGAAGCTTGAGCAGGAGAATTCGTTATGGGAAGAGGCCGCGTATATATCTGTCAGTTAAAGCTGGCAGGAAGGCTCGCAGAGAATCCCGTAGCAAAGGAGTTTGCTGTTAGAATGGTGAAAGAAAATTATTAAATACGAGATAGAAATGAAGACATAAAGGTAGAATAAATGGAATCCTAAATGTCAGTCAATTTTTGATTAAGAACTTCAGGGGACTGAATCCGGTATAGAACCGGACTCAGTCCCTTAAGTCTGCGTTAACTGCCAATACCAGAACATTGCGGATTCCGGCAAAATGATGTATATTGATAGCAAGTGAATTGCTGGTTAGTTTATTGGCGTTATTGGTTAGATTCTGCTGTGATTGTGCTTCATAGAAAACCAGGTGAAAAAAGGACGAAAGAGCAGAATGAATTTTTCTTATTATTAGGAGGTATAGGGATGAATCTACAGCATGAAACCTTTGTGAATAAAGGTTGTAAAATTCATTATTGGCATCGACCCTCTGATTCGCCGAATTATATTATTTTTCTGCATGGAGCAGGTTGTGATCATAGAATGTTTGAGCCGCAGGTACCAATATTTGACGGGGACTATCATTTAATACTGTGGGATGCTCGTGGTCATGGATTATCCCAGCTTGCACCGGATACAAAGTTTAGTTTTGAAGATATGGTGGATGACTTTTTCAG
>JAQZBD010000041.1 GCA_029239235.1 Herbinix sp. | reverse complement strand
CAAATGGGGTGAAAAATATCAACGGGGGTAAGTATGAGAACAATAATTAATGAGATAAAATTAAAATCTCTATCGGGGAATACGATTAAAATTATAGCAATCATAGCTATGATTATAGACCATGTTGGATGGGCTTTTGTTGATACTGATTCAGTTCCTGCAATGATTATGCATACCATTGGTAAATTGACAGGACCTATTATGTGCTACTACATTGCCGAGGGAAACCATTTTACTAGAAATCGTAAAAAGTATGTTGACCGTTTAGCTCTGTTTGTTTTGATATCTCATATTCCATACAATCTTTTCTTTAATTATGGCAGAGAAATAACCCTGTTGCCAACAAGCGTAATTTTCACATTATTATGTGGTCTTTTAGCATTGATTGTTTATGAAAGGGTTGATAGAAAGCTATTAAAATGGTTTCTTATTATTAGCTTAGTGGGTGTTACATTCTGGTCTGATTGGTCGTTATGGGGAGTTATATTTGTCTTATGTTTTGGTATCTTTTATGGAAATAAACAGAAGCAGTGGACAGCATATCTGATATTAAATTGTATTAAGGTAGCTATCATCTTCTATGGAGTTGGTTGGAATTATTACAGACTCGTTCCGGTAGTGATTAGCCCGCTCCTGGTTGTAGCAATACTTAATCTGTATAATGGGTCAAAGGGAGGCAATCAATATACGAGATGGGCATTCTATGTCATTTATCCCTTGCAGTTTCTTCTTATTGGTGGCTTATGGCTGTTGATTTACTTATAATTAAGTTTAGAAAGTAGAGGTAACCATGAAGCAAAAATATATCTTTGCAGTTGCTGAAATTATTGTATTGGGAATCGTTATATTGTTAGCAATTACTGTTTTACAGGATGAGTATTTGTTCGGGTGGGCAGCTCATAACTGGATCTTCTATTCGGTATTAGGGGCAATAGTTTTATTGCTCACTTTCTTAAACAAGATAATAGTTTCATTTTGTATGACGGCAGGGATTACCCTTGGTATTTTTATAGGAAGCTTTCTTGGAAATGTTATAAAAATAAGCAATGAGAGTAAAATTATTGAGGGAATGACGGGAGAAGAGATATACCGTCTTCGGCATCATCCGGGATTTGAAATTTGGATGGGGATAATTTTATTGTCAATAGTGGTTGGTTTTATTGTACAGCTAATCGTAACAAAGAAACGTAGAAGTGATGTCTAAGTTAATTTTAGGAAAGGAAAAATACGAAGTGAAGAAAATCAGATATATTGCAATCCCCATGTTCCTTTTATTAAATGCGATATCATCAGCCTACTATCTGTATATGGGACGGTGGAAAAATTACGTTTGGCTGTTCGGAGTGGTTGAAATTCTTTTAACTCTGATAATGTTAGCGGCTCATATATCAGTTTTGAATCATAGAAACAAGTCGTTTACATTACTAAGTATATCCTTAGCTGGCGTGCTATGCATGATGCAGGTATTCCCATTGGTTGGTGCTTTCTTTATCTACCCCAGCTATTCAGTAAATGGTTACTTCCATTTAATAATTATAGCATTAGGTTTACTAATTTGGAGGGAAAAATGGATCGGAGTAAAAGGATTGCAATAATCTTAAATTCAGCTTTATTAGTCTGGTTTTTTCTTGATATGATTGGAGTATCTCTTGGAGGTGACCTATTAGTAACGAGATCATATAAAGAGGATGGCATATATTTTATAATCTTTGCTCTGGCACTTCTATCATTCCTTTTAAAGGATAGGATTGGTAAGTACCTATTGTTGATATGGCTCTTAATATGGTTTGTGACTCAATTCTACTCTCACTGGTACGTCACCATATTTGGACCATGGGAGGGAAAGCGAAGGTTCTTTGCTCATACAATTAAATTGATTCCTTCCGATAATATCTACATACCGGATTTGTATCATATTGTTTTGCATATATTAATACTGCTTTCTTTGGGAGGTGTTATTGCTTTTCTATTCCAAAAAAGAAAGAGAAGCTCGAGAAAGTAGATTAATTGTCAGAGGAGAAGGCTACAAAACTTTAATTGGTCTGTAGTTTGAATAATAGGTGCAGGAAGAAAGGGAGTAACAATAATGGCACAGAGGAAAAAGGAAGAAGTCGTTGATGGCATCACGATTAAGTATCATGCAAATGGGCAGACCATTTGGTCGAAAGGGAAGATCATAGACGGAGCAGCAGACGGTTATTGGGAGTGGTATCGCATTGAAGGAACAATAAAGCGTTCAGGCTATTTTAAGAAGGGTGAGCAGGTTGGTGAATGGACGACCTATGACAAAGAGGGCAAGCCGGTCAAGGTTACTAGAATGTGAACATCCTACGATAATAGGGGCTGTCGTAAAATGTATAGTTACATTTTGCGACAGCCCTTTGGTTAATAAATAGACACTATCTCTACTAACATGGTGATGTGTTCTTTGATATATGACAATCCTTCAAAGATAATAATTTCATTATATTCGCTAAGACCGTATAGCCCAACGCTTAAACTGATTACGATTTGACACTTCCAGCTTTTTATAAAGATTAGTACTGTGTTTCTTGACCGTACTTTCAGAGATGGAGAGTCGATCTGCAATTTCTTTATTCGTAAGATCATCAAGAATCATTTTTCCAATCGCACATTCCCGATCCGTTAGACCAGATTCCAACAAGCGTGTTTTAATATCAGGAGGTGGCTTGATAGCAGTTGACGGTGAACTAATCGAATTTGCTTTTAAAGAAGGCATGTCCTTTAGCAGAAACTGTATCATCAATGCATATAACAAGGGGCGGCAATTCAAGGCGACATCATACATTAGGTTATCGGTACCCTCACCGGAGGAAAGCCGTGCAAACATAAGAATAAAAGTGGTTAAGTAGCCTGTGATTTGAGCATTCCATCTGGCAGCATTCAGGATGGAGGCTTTCTCCTGAGCACGTCGATAGGTCGACATAGTTAAAAGTATGGTACCGAATATAACCATAGCTACAAGAGGTAAATCGAATAAGATGCTTAACTTAAATTTTACTAGAATAAGTAACGCCACGATATAGAGTAAGAAGGTAGTAAGTTTGGTGGCGAAGTATATCATAGGTTCATCTCCGATCTTGTCGTATGTATTACCATGAAAGCATAGGTAAAAGGCTTATAGAACTTAGATTCTAAAAACATATACAGTATGGCTTTAGGATTCTTCGACTACGAGTAATGCCTTAATTTTTGCTCGTATAGGTAGAAAGAAGAAACTTGCCAACAAGGCATAGAAAAGTGTAAGTAACATAACTGCAAAGTTTGGCCCGATTGTACTTAGATCGGAGATGTTTCTAAGCATGGATATGAATCCGATTAATGAGCCTATTAAACCGGCGTAAAACAGAAGTCTCATTGTATATTCGACAGCGATGAGGGCGCGCTGAAGCTCTACCCTGGTATATGGCAGATCTTTTCGCACCATTACCTTAAAAGCACGTGACAAATCACCGCCCAGTCCTGCGGCTATCAGCATTGGAATCGTAAAAAGAAGAATAATAAGTAAACTTGGTATATCAAGAAATATGATAGGTGGAGAACAGAGCGAAATACCACCTACTGTAGCAACAAGAAAAATAATAATAGCGATTACATACATAATAAACTCCTTTCATCTTCAGTAGTGACATTGGAAACTAGCTTCTTGAGTTCATAATAAAGTAAAATGGCTGACTTGTCCATGGAAGATTGGGAGTAATTAGGTAGAAGAAAAGGAGAAAATCTGATTAATATGATATCTACAAAAGGAGCTGAGCACTAATTAGTTAATGCGACAGCTCCCAGGATTTTATCTATAAATACGTTGGCTTTTATAATTAATGTGGCATTCTCCTTGTTATTCTGTCTCCCTAAGACGCTCGACAATGGAATGTCTTGAAACGAAACGGTAGACAGTCAGCGGCAGGATAATTCCAAGCAGAGCAAATACAGGTGCAACCAAGAAGACCGGCCAGATTGTAAATTTGTAAGTAATAAACCAGAACATACTTCCCATGGAACTAGATAGCAAAGGAATGGAAGCTACACTAAGGATTAGTGAAACCAGAATAGCTCCCAGTGCATAGAATAGTCCTTCACAGATGAGCATGGCCTTTAACTGCCTGCCGGTCATACCGATGGATTGCAGCATAGCAAATTCTCGGCGGCGGGTTAGTATACCGGTAAGGATAGCGTTAAGAAAATTAAGTACGCCCACCAATGCAATAATAGAACTTAGTACTCCGCCCAACATCAAGAACATATTACGAAAGGCTGCAAATTCCTCGGCGTAGGTGCCTTTGCTTTCATAGTCGATCTGTGGCATCTGATTGGTTGTCAAATCGGAGAGAAATGCTTCCATTGCAGCAATATTATCATCGCTAACGTCACAGGCGTAATGCATGACAAAGTTGGTGCCGGTGTCCCTGATAAAGGTCTGGTCATTCATAATAAATTCATCCTCACCATAATAGCGATAGCTGAGAGTGTGGGGAACGCCAACCAGGGCAGCCACTTCATATTCCACGTCTTTATATACCTTTGCACGGGTGAAGAAGGGCTGGTCAACCGATATTTCATCTGGCTCCAGAATTTCACCTGTATTAGGATCATAATACTCGTACTCCTCTACATAACGCAGGGTGATGGTATCACCAAGCTTTGCCCAGTGGGAATCCAGGACTACCTTTCCGTAATCATCCATGCTGTAGACAGCTGCAACATAGTGTCCACCCGGGTTATGGAGCTTAGACAAATCCCCCTGCAGCACCTGAAGCTTATCAAGGGCATAACCCTCCATGCCATATAGCTGTGCCCGATCCGCTAGAAGACCTGCTTCGTTTTGTTCCATACTTGAAACCAGGTAATCCAAGGTGGTGATATCGTTCCACCTACTCAATTTTGTGCGGTAATAGTCCTCTGTGACAAATTCTTGTGCGTTACGAGCTCCACCGTAAACCCGTCCCCCCACCTCAATATCGGTACGAGACTCCACCATGGATATAACATCCTCCGGCAGTGCTTTGTTGGCGTTCCATAAGCTTCCCACCTGAAAATATCCTGCATCTGCTATGATAAAGTCTGAAACCATGTCGGCCAGATATTTGTCCATGTCGAAGCCATTTGTGAAAGTAATTGTCATATTTAATAAAAGAATAGCCAATGAAAGAGAGATTACAGTCACAGCAGTCTTACTGCGGTTGCGGCTTAAGTTTGCCCAGGCCATTCTGGGTAGGGATGCACGGGAATTTGATCGGCGTTTGATCTTTTTTGTGGAGAATGCCTCAGTATAACGCACAGCCTCCACCGGTGAGACTCTTGCAGCCATGCGCCCCGGTCTTCGACAGGAAATCAATACGGTTATCAGAGCGAAGAGTGCTGATCCAATAAATATCAACGGGCTTGTCGATACGATGTCCTGAGTCACATTGAGCTGGGATTGTAGGATTGGTGTCAGCTTGATACCAATACCATAGCCAATGAATAGTCCCAGAGGAATCCCGATCAGTGACAGCAGGAGTGCCTGGTGCCTAATGATACGTCTTAGCTGCCTGCCCGTAGTTCCGATTGTCTTTAGCAGCCCGTAGAAGCGAATATCATTTGAAACAGAGATCTGAAATATGTTATAGATAATAAGGTAACCGGTAAAGATAATGATAATTAGCAAGCCTACAATGGCAATAGCTGTAGTAGGATCAAGATTAGCGGAAAGCTGTGAGCCGGTATAGCCCCAGTTGACGCCGGTTGCTATCGTGTTGCTATCCTTAGAACCATGTTCTCCTTGGTAACCATGCTTTGTCAGTATTTTGCTTATATCCTGTTCTATATGCAAAGAGCTGCCAAGCATCACATCCAAATTCCAGGAACCGGTCATACCATCCTTGCCAATGCCGGTACCGATGCCGACCTGATCATAGATTTCCTGGGCACGACTGTGAGGAATCAGTACATGGTTGGCAACGATTGCCTCATCATAGTTCCACCAGCCGCTTAGGGTAAAAGTTTTCGTAACCTCTGTTCCATCCACATCAAAGGTGAGTGTAAATTCATTGCCCAGGATAGGCTCCACCTCAAGCAGCTCTAAAACCCGGGTATCAGTGGCAGCTTCGTTAGTACCCTCCTTTGGCAGACGGCCTGCCACTGGGTTGCAATACATCCAATTTGCCTGAACGGCATCACTATATCCTACCTCTACATGGGATTTGTGAAAGGGGGGATTGATCGGCATACCCACAAAACGCCGTAAGCCATATTGCTTAATAAGAGAATCTGCCTTTAGTTCGTTAAACTGTTCTTCCGTCAGATACTTAAACGTCCCATGGCTCCAGCCTCCAACCTGGCGGAAATTAGATTCCTGAATAGAGCGGTTGATGGAAAGTGCTACTGTGAATAAAGAAGTAAATAGAATTGTGGTTAGTGCAATTGAAAGAATTGCAATGAGATTCCTGGATTTAGCCGCTTTCATACTCTTTATACTCAGCTGACGAATACAGTTTCGATTTGCTACCTTCATGCTGATACCTCCTTATCTGGTAACGACCAAACCATCCTCAATACGGATGATACGGTCGGCAAGCTGAGCAATTTCCTCGTTATGGGTAATCATCACAATGGTTTGAACAAATTTCTGACTGGTGACCTTTAAAAGCCCGAGCACATCCTGGCTGGTCTTAGAATCCAGATTACCGGTGGGTTCATCTGCCAAAACTATGGCTGGCTTTGTAGCAAGCGCGCGTGCAATTGCAACCCGTTGCTGCTGTCCGCCGGAGAGGTTATTCGGGAGGTTTTGCAGCTTGGACTGTAATCCCAGAGTTTCGATAATGCTGTTTACATAATCGGTGTCCGGAGAATTGCCATCCAGTTGAATGGGAAGTACGAGGTTTTCATAGACGCTGAGCACAGGTACCAGATTATAATTCTGGAACACAAATCCGATCTTACGACGTCGGAAGATAGTAAGCTCTTCGTCCTTCAAAGAAAAAATGTCTTTACCATCCACGGTAACCGTACCGCTGCTGGGACGATCCAGTCCGCCGAGCATATGTAAAAGTGTACTCTTACCGCTGCCGGATGTACCGACAATCGCTACAAATTCTCCTTTTTCCACCTGCAGGTTGACACCTGCGAGGGCGTGAACGGCATTTTCCCCGGTGCCGTAAGTCTTTTTTAAATCATGGGTTTGTAAAATAGTCATGATAGAACCTCCAAAAATAAAGTCTGCATTGCAATTAAGAATTAATGCAAATATCCAAAGACCTATCAATGCTGCGGAGATGAATATGTGTATAAGAATACATAATCATCTCAATACATAAATCTGACTTCGGGTACTTGAATCAATTTTAATTCTACAATACAGACTCTAACATATGCTTCTTTCAAGAATCTTTCCGACAGAAAATAATTATAACAAAACTGTAAGAATTACCGCATGGCAATAATCGCACTATTATTTAATACTTAAGCCTCCCTTGGAAGAAACATAGAGAATGTGGCTCCGGCTCCTAAGGTAGAGGTCACTTTAATATAACCACCCTGTCCGGTCAATATTTGACGGGTCAGATACAAGCCGATTCCAACTCCTTCTTGTTCACTCACGGATGGGGAACGGTAGAAGCGTGTGAATATTTTAGATAACTCTTCTTCTGAGATGCCAATCCCGGTATCAATTATATCAATGCGGCAAAATAGGTCATACTCCTTAACCGAGATTTGTACCCTGCCGCCTGAGGGGGTGTATTTTATAGCATTATCCACCAAATTGCATAAGCTTTCCGTTGTCCATTTAAAATCATAGATTGCAAATGTCGCTGTAGAATCAAGGGTAAATTGAACTCCCTTTCGCTCTGCTTTTGACATAAACTGTCCGGCTGCTTCCTCCAACATAGGCGCGATAGCATTTGAAGTCGGATGTAGTGTAAAGACCCCTGTTTCCAGCCGGGATAATTTCACCAGAGACGAAATTAAAAAATTAAGCTTTTCGGCTTGTCCCTGTAATGCAGTTACACAATCTCTGCTCTCATTCGGAAGATTATGTTCTTCTAATAGCTGGGCGTAGAGCAAAATATTCGAAAGCGGGGTTTTGGTCTGGTGAGAGATATCAGCTAACAGCTCTTTTATCTTCTCCTTCTCAGCAGCTAAATTACGTGCTGATACCACCGAAGCAGTCAAGTATCGGTTGAACTTGCTTTCTACCGATGATAGTAAGGTCTCATCATAGGTATGCTCTGTAAAGCTTCCGTCTATGGCACTATCCAGCATTTGTCCCAGTTTAATCATAGTTTTCTTTAGCTTGCGATGCTGAAGTGCCACGATTACAATACATATCACAATCGTTGATAATACAAGGATTATTAGAGCGTGGTTCCATTCAATCATCCTGATTCACCGCCCATACATAGCCCAAACCGTAGACAGTTTTGATATACTGTCCTGCCTCCAGCTTATCTCTCAGACGTTTAATGGCTACGGAAAGGGCATTCTCATCAACATAATCAGCACCATCCATCCAGATACGATCCAGTAAAACTGGCCGGCTTAAGGTTATTCCTCGGTTCTCTACCAGTAATCGAAGGAGCCTTTGTTCTGTTTTACTTAACTCAATAGCAGCATCAGCTTTAAAGAAGGTCATATGTTCAAAGTCAAATCGGTAGTTATCAATAACAATGGGTTTTAGCACAGAGGCTGAACTGTGGCGTAGCTGGGTATTTACTCTTGCGCGAAGAATGGCAAGGCTAAAGGGCTTTGTAATGTAATCATCTGCACCATATTCCAGTCCTGTTACTACATCCATTTCCGTGTCGTTTGCAGTTAAAAGAATCACCGGCAGATTGCTCATAGCCTTGATTTCACTTAGTAGCTCCAAACCGCTTCCATCGGGAAGATTGATGTCCAGTAAAACCAAATCCGTCTTGCCGGAGGCAAGTTGTGAACGCGCTGATTTTAAATCATGACACGAAATAATTTGAAGCCCCTGATCCTTTAGTGCAAGGCATAAGCCTCGGCTAAGCTCACGATCATCTTCTACGATTAATAATTGCTTCATGGCTTATCCTCCATCGTTTTAAATTCCTATATACAAAATATGTTTGTATCATGATAATAACATAAAGAATAAGCAGATTCAATTTTCAAATCTTTGTTATGCCTAAGCACAGATAAGAGCACATTAGTATTAGCTGTGAAAAATGTGAATGTAAATAATATTAAAAATCCCTCTTGTCATTCGTTACCCTGTATGTTATAGTTGATATAGAACAAACAAGAATGCCGATAAACCAAAAAGTAAGTAAAGGCACTCATAAAGGAGGAGAAAAGCATGAACATTAATAAATTTACACAAAATTCAATGCAGGCAGTTCAAAACTGTGAGAGCTTAGCCTATGAATATGGTCATCAGGAAATTGATGTAGAGCATCTGCTCCATAGTCTGCTTACACTGGAGGACAGCTTAATAAAGAAGCTGCTGGAGAAGATGGAGATAGTCACTGAGGTGTTCCTTGCCCAGGTGAAGGGTCTGCTGGGTAAGCGTCCCAAGGTTTCCGGAGGAAAAGTATATATCAGTGAAGATCTGAATAAAATTCTGATCTATGCTGAAGATGAGGCAAAAAAAATGGGAGACTCCTATGTATCAGTGGAGCATCTTTTTTTAAGTATGTTAAAGCAGCCGAACAAAACGATAAAACAATTATTCCAGGATTTTGGCATTAATAGAGAGGACTTTTTAAAAGCGTTGCAATCAGTCAGAGGAAATCAGCAGGTGGTAAATGATAACCCTGAGGCAACCTATGATACTCTTGAGAAATACGGATATGATCTGGTAGCCCGCGCCAAGGATAATAAGCTTGATCCGGTCATTGGACGTGACAGCGAGATACGTAATGCAATCCGTATTCTGTCCAGAAAGACTAAGAATAATCCGGTTTTAATCGGCGAGCCCGGTGTTGGTAAGACTGCTGTTGTGGAGGGTTTGGCGCAGAGAATTGTCCGTGGTGACGTGCCTCAGTCTCTAAAGGATAAAAAGCTATTTGCCCTTGATATGGGAGCCTTAGTAGCCGGTGCGAAATACCGCGGAGAGTTTGAAGAGCGCCTTAAGGCTGTACTGGAAGAGGTTAAGAAAAGCGAAGGTCAGATTATTCTATTCATCGATGAGCTTCATACCATCGTAGGAGCAGGAAAGGCAGAAGGCTCCATGGATGCAGGCAATATGCTAAAGCCGCTGTTAGCAAGGGGTGAACTTCATTGTATCGGTGCAACAACCCTGAACGAATATCGTCAGTATGTGGAGAAGGACGCCGCACTGGAACGACGTTTCCAACCGGTATTGGTAGAGGAACCGACGGTGGAAGATACGATTTCAATCTTAAGAGGCTTAAAGGAGCGTTATGAGGTATTCCATGGTGTTAAGATTACCGATGGTGCCTTAGTGAATGCGGCAACTTTGTCTAATCGGTATATCTCAGATCGTTTTCTTCCGGATAAGGCCATTGACCTTGTGGACGAGGCCTGTGCCCTGATAAAAACAGAGTTGGATTCCATGCCCACAGAGTTGGATGATATGCAGCGCAGAATAATGCAGATGGAGATTGAAGAGGCAGCTCTTAAGAAGGAAAATGACAGGTTAAGCCAGGAACGACTAAGTGACCTCCAATTAGAGCTGGCGGAGCTAAGAGACTCCTTTGCCCTTGGAAAGGCAAGATGGGATAATGAGAAGTCCTCTATGGATAAGGTTCATAAGCTGAGAGAATCTCTGGAGGAGCTTAATAGCGAGATTGAAGTTGCCGAACGTAATTATGATCTGAATAAGGCAGCAGAATTAAAATATGGCAGACTGCCGGAGCTGCAAAAGCTTCTGGCGGAAGAGGAAGAACGCATCAAAGCACAAGAAAACATGCTGGTGCATGAGAATGTCAGTGAAGAGGAGATTGCAAAAATTGTATCCCGCTGGACTGGTATTCCAATTACAAAGCTAACCGAAGGTGAACGCAGTAAAACCCTGCATCTGGGCGATGAGCTCCATAAGAGAGTGGTTGGTCAGGATGAGGGTGTTGATAAGGTATCGGATGCCATTCTCCGCTCAAAGGCAGGTATTAAGGATCCAAGTAAGCCCATCGGCTCCTTCCTGTTCCTTGGACCTACCGGTGTTGGTAAGACAGAGCTGGCGAAAGCGCTGGCGGAGAGTTTATTTGACAATGAGCATAATATAGTTCGTATTGATATGAGTGAGTATATGGAGAAGCACTCGGTAGCTAGGCTCATTGGAGCGCCTCCGGGATATGTAGGATATGAGGAAGGCGGTCAGTTGACAGAAGCAATCCGCCGTAAGCCATATGCAGTAATTCTCTTCGATGAAGTAGAGAAAGCACACCCGGATGTATTCAATGTTCTGCTGCAGGTATTGGATGACGGTCGCATCACGGATTCCCAGGGTAGAACGGTGGACTTTAAAAATACGATATTGATCCTTACCTCAAATATTGGTTCCAGGTACCTGCTGGAGGGAATAGAGGACAACGGTGATATCAGCAAGCAATGTGAGACCCAGGTAATGAACGAGCTTCGAGGCTCCTTCCGCCCTGAATTCCTGAACCGTTTGGATGAGATTATTCTCTTTAAGCCGCTTACCAAGGATAATATCAGTAATATTATGGATCTGATGCTAGAGGATTTGAATAAGCGTTTGGCTGATCGGGAGATTAGGGTAGCGCTTACCGAGGCAGCTAAGAATCATATTGTTGACAGAGCCTATGATCCAATCTATGGCGCAAGACCGTTAAAGAGATATTTACAAAAGAATGTGGAGACCTTAAGCGCAAGGTTGATATTAAGCGACCAGGTAGGGGCAGAGGATACGATTGTAATTGATGAGCAGAACGGGGAATTGGTTGCTAGAGTACAGAATAGAGAAAGTTAAATTACAAGAAATAATTAGATTAAGACCTTCCTGGCTCGTCCAAAGTACTGGGAAGGTTTTTTATTTTATTAGAAGTTCATAAATTGCCAATAGCAAGTCATGAATCTGCCGGTATCCTCATAAATTTAAATAACGGATAACCCTATGGAGGCCAGGATGAGGAGCGCTCGTATTCCACTTATGCTTCTTATGATAATAACGATTGCTACAGCACTTGTTGGTTGTAAGTCAGAAAACACAGAAGTTAAAAAGCTAAAGGACTTAGAATTTACCGTAGTTGAGGATGCTGATTTGCCAGGAGAACTTAAAGAAATTATTGATGAGAAGAAAGAAGAGCCTTTCCGTTTAACTTATGCAAATAAGGATAATCTATATATTGTAGTAGGTTATGGAAAGCAAAACAGCGGTGGCTATAGTATTGCCGTAGAAGAGTTATACTTAACAGATAATGCGATATACATAGATACGAATCTAATCGGACCATCTAAAGATGAAAATGTATCGCAGGGCATCACTTATCCTTATGTGGTTGTGAAGCTGGAATATATGGATGAACGTGTTGTATTCGAATAAATTTACTAATAATAACCATATTTAGATTTACATATATCGGAATTTCAATATATTGTGGTATTGAAAATTTTGTAGAAATGATTATCAAGAAGTAGCAATTTATAAAAAAATTGTGCAATAATACCATGGTTTGATAGGCACTTGGTACTAACTCTGTGAAATTATTCCATAAATATATACAAAAACTTTTAAGTTTCATGTGCACATTTTTCAGCCTAAAACCTGCAATAGGTCTGAATTGTCAGAAAATTTGTTGACTATTCGTACTGTTTATGCTACAATGTACAAGGTGCATAAGATTTGTAACAGATTTATTGAGATGTTTACAACAACCATAATGGAGCTCCGATTTGGTTATGGTGCGAGGAAGCATTGGCAAGGAGATAATATGATGCAAAATAGTGTAAACAATGTACGAAATGCAGTAGCAAATCAAATGGGGAAGAAAGTTAAAGTTCGAATCAACCGGGGCAGACATAAAGTAGATGTATCAGAAGGAATCATATCAGAAGCATATCCCAATATTTTCATGATTAAGATTCAAGAATCGGATGACACACCAGTTAGGATGGTATCCTACAGTTATACCGATATTTTAACAAAAGACGTAGAATTAATTTTATGTAACTAAGCATATAAGCAGCGCGAAAGAGCTAAAGCAATTGAGTTTTGGCTCTTTTTTTGTATCTTTTTTTATCTTGAATTCATAATTTCACAAGTCCGAGAATAAGATATGACAGAGGCATCTATCGTATGTCCAAATACAAGGAGGGATCATAAGTGGAATTGGTGAAAAAGAATATTCATATGAATAAATTAAAATGTAAGAGCAACCTGCAGCTTACATTGGACGATGACTTTAATGTCCCTGATGTCAAACCAGATATTGGGCGGATGATAACAGAGCAGGGCGAAGTTAAAATCAGTGACATTAGGGCAATGAATGGAAAGCTTTTAGTAAAAGGAGCTTTAGTCTTTAATGTTCTTTATCTATGTGACGGGGATCAAGTACCCATTCATAATATCAGTGGAGAAATTCCTTTTGATGAAGCAATCAATATGGATATAACATGCTCAGACGACGAGCCAAATGTAAAGTGGGAGCTGGAAGATCTTAATACCAGCATGATTCACTCCAGAAAGCTAAGTGTCAGAGCCATTGTTGGGCTATATGTTGCAGTCGAGGAACTCTATGATGAAGAAACAGCTGTTGGTGTAGACAGCTCCGAGGATGTGCAGTACATAAATAAGAAGATTGAAGTGACGGATGTGGCAATCAATAAAAAGGATACCTTCCGGATTAAGGATGAAATTATGTTACCGGCAAATAAGGGTAATATAGCTAATATCCTTTATCAGGACATCGGTCTTAGTAATGTTGAAATCCGTCTTCTCGAAGATCGGTTTACAATTAAGGGAGAAATTCCAGTCTTTATCTTCTATACCAGTGATGGAGAAGAAAATTCAATGGAATATTATGAAACAGAAGTTGCCTTTAGCGGTACCATAGAGTGTAATGGCTGCAGTGAAGATATGGTAGAGGATATCATGGTCAGCATTTCCAATAAACATATGGAGATTAAACCCGATTCTGACGGTGAAGAAAGAATCCTTGATCTCGAGGTTATTCTGGAGCTTGGAATTAGAGTATACGAAACTCAGGAGCCTGAGATTCTTTGTGATGTTTACTGCCCTTCCAAGGAAATTACACCAATTATGAGAAATGCAAACTATGAGAACTTAGTTGTGAAAAATAACAGCAAGTACAGGGTTGCAGATCGAATCTTCGTATCAGAAAATCAGCCTAAGATTCTTCAAATATGTCATGCAACCGGTGTGATCCGAATTGATGATATTACCTCTGAGGGCTCCGAGCTGATGGTGGAGGGTATAATTGAGGTTTCTATCCTCTATATCTCCGAGGATGATGCAAGGCCTATGAATGCAATTAAGGGCATGATTCCATTTTCACAAATTATTGAATTAAAGGGAATGAAGCCGGGCTGCAATTATGAGATTAAGCCAACCATCGACCAACTCAGTGTTATGATGCTGGATGGTGAGGAGATTGAGGTTAAAGCAACCATTAATCTCAATACCATTGTGTTTGAAATGATCTCCGAGCCGATCATCACTGATATCGAGGTATCTGATCTGGATATGGAGAAGCTTCAGTCTATGCCTGGTATCATTGGATATGTTGTGAAAAAGGGTGATACCTTGTGGAAAGTTGCAAAGAAATATTACACCACTGTGGATAACATCATGACAGTTAATCATTTGGAAGATGAACACGTTAAGGAAGGTGATAAGATCATTATCCTTAAGAAAGTGGATGCAGTTTTATAAAATGATCTGCGCCCATATGGATATAGATACACCCAGGTTCACCGCTTTAGGTTAATATAGGCTTTTGTGGGACGAATCACAAAATAGGTGTATAGTAGGAAATAATTTGATATAACCAGCCGAACACATAAAGGAATAGGATGGATTGCCAGAAGGACAGGAAGTTTTGATTCGTAAGTCAAGAGCATGCAGATGCTGTTGCCCGGATGCGAATCAAGCAATCTGTCCTTTCATCAATTGATACAGATATGTTTCATTGAGCTTGTATAAATAAGTGCTATTAACTTATTCTCAGAAGTTGCCGAAATATATACTGCAAGAGGTATTGTTCCACTTGTCAAGCAAGACTGACAGCCAAGGATGGCCACAAAGCAGTATTCACTAGAAGGAGAATTATCACTAAGGTTGATAGGAGCACGCAACAGATTAGTGATATCTCGGCATATCATCAGAGGAGAAATCCTCTGCCAGATCAAGGAGGCAAAAGCCTCCAAAAGGGAGGCTATGGATATGGGAGTAGAAGGAATTAGCACGATAACACAGACTTATAGTAGCAGCACGAGCAAGAGCGGCAAGGTAAAAGAGAGTGAGACAAAGACAGGAACGGCTCAGCAAGAATCAGCAGAGACCGCGGCGGTATACGAAAAAAGTGAATCGGATACTACAAAAAATAAGATCTACCAGAGAGATAGTAATACAGTAGATCGACTTCTCGCAGAAGCAGAAAAGAGATCCCAAAGCTTAAGGGATTTAGTGCAGAAAATGCTACTGAAGCAGGGTCAGACCTTTACGGAGTCAACGGATATTTATGCACTTTTGCGTGAAGGGAAAGTTGAGGTTGATCCGGAAACAAAGGCACAGGCACAAAAGGATGTGGCAGAAGATGGTTATTGGGGAGTGGAACAGACCTCCGACCGATTAGTATCTTTTGCGAAGGCGCTTTCTGGAGGGGATAGTTCAAAAGCAGATGAAATGATAGACGCGGTAAAGAAAGGGTTTGAGGAAGCAACAAAAGCTTGGGGAGGTGACCTCCCGGAGATATCCCAGAGAACCTTGGATGCTGCTATGAAAAAATTAGAAGCATGGCGGGATGGTACGGAAAGTACTTCCGCATAAAAAATGCTGCGAGGAGCTTTTAAAGCCTAGGCAGCATATTGGATATAGTTTAGATAAAATATTTATAAAATGATGTAGATTACATAGGAACAGCCTCAAATCATGGGCTGCCCTATGTAATTTTTTTATTCGGATAGGTGAATCAGCTTGCTGACTCCTCTTGTCTTACCTTGCCTTTACGGAAGGTAAGTAAGCTAATGGCAATCAGGATCGGGAAAACAACAGCGATAAGTAAGCCGGAGCGCAAACCAGCCTGTTCTAAGGTTAGCCCGTTGGAAATCCATATGGATAAGGTTCGTCCAGAGGTTTGAACATGTTCAGAAACGATTCCTGCCAGCCAGGGTCCGAAAGAACAACCAATATCACCGCTAACTGCAACGATACCAAACATTAAGGTGCCACCTCTGGGAAATGCAGCGGAGGTAAGACTGAAGGTACCGGGCCACATCAACGCTACAGAAAATCCACATAAGCTGCAGGCTAATAATGACAGAAAGGCATTTGGGCTGAACACTGTTACCAGATAGGTTAGGATGCAAAGGATACTGCTTCCGAATAAGCAAGCCTTTAGTGGAAGGCGATCACCAAAATGTCCGTAGATTGTACGTCCGATTCCCATGAACACGGCAAATAAGCCGGGACCTAATAAATCACCGACTACCTTGGGGACTTGAAGTCCTTTTTCTGCAAAGAGAGAGGACCACTGTGACATAGTTAATTCGCTTGCCCCTGCGCAGATCATTAAAAGTATGGCAAGATAAAAGGTTGGATGGGAGAAGAGCTCCTTGATACTCATTCCCTTTCCATCATGCACCAGTGGAAGCAGAGGAACCTTTCTGAATTGAAATAGATTATATAATGGGAATAATGCCCATAGAATCGGTAGAATGAACCATAAATCACGGCCGATCAACCATAACAATAGGGTACTGATAAATACAACACCCATTTGACCCCAGCAGTAAAAGGAGTGCAGAAGGCTCATGGAGGCTTCCTTATTTTCATTTGGCAGAGCCTCAATAATTGGGCTGACAATAACTTCTAATAATCCTCCTCCTACAGCATATATCATAACTGCAATCGTAAGACCTATGTACGCAGAGGGCAGCAGATGAGGCAGGATACCCAAGGAAATTAAACCGATGGTGCAGAAAGCATGAGCCGCAACCATACACTTTCGATAACCAAAATGATCTGCATATTTGGATGCCCAGATATCTGTTACGATCTGAGTGACGAAGTTAACCAAAACTAATTGACCTAGCTTCTCATAGGAGATATGGAAGTTGGTTTGAAAAATAATAAATAAGATAGGAGCCAAATTATTAACAATTGCTTGTGTAATATATCCACGATAACAGGCAAAGGTGGTATGACGATAAGTATATTTATTTGCTGACATAATAGTTACCCTTTCGTAGTATCTTTTGTTTGATTTACTCTATGGAGTGTAAAGCAGCCGGCCGGTTCACGTAGTCTTATAGCTTTTGCCCATAACCTAGGGCTGATTTTATTTTGTAAGCTTTTCTGGCCAATATGGTTTTGTCAGGAAGACCTGTTTACCGAAATTTTTATGACGCTTAAAATAGTGAAAAGCTTTTTTGGCTAAATCTGTATTCTTATAAATACCGAATACAGTAGGGCCGCTTCCGCTCATCAAAGAGGTTAGTGCGCCAAGCTCCAGCATCTTACGTTTTATGTCGGTAATAATGGGATAATCCTTAATGGTTACTGTTTGAAGCAAATTATCCATATTTTTAGTAAGGCTCAATAAATCATTTTGCTCAAGGGCATTCTGAATACCTGCTATATCAGGATGCACGGTACTATCTGTTAAACGTAGATTCTCATACACGTATTTTGTGGAAACGCTGATATCAGGCTTTACCAGTAATATAGTGCATTCAGGAATAGGTGGAAGAGGGGTTAGCACCTCACCGATTCCTTCAGATAGCGCAGTACCAAGCTGGAGGCAGTAAGGTACATCGGCACCTATTTTTACACCAAGCTTTTTTAAATCCTCCAGGGATATGCCGGTTTGATATAACTCGTTTAGTCCCTTTAAGGTAGCAGCAGCATCGGAGCTTCCGCCTGCAAGACCGGCTGCCACAGGAATATTCTTTTCCAGAGTGATATCCAGCCCATCCTTAATTCTAGTGGTCTCAAAAAACAAAGCCGCAGCCTTATAGACTAAGTTCCCTTGATCATTTGGGAGGTAAGAAAGATTAGTCTTTATCTTAATGCTATTCGTTGGTACAGTATTAATAGTTATTGTATCGTGAAGGTCAAGTGACTGCATGATCATGCAGACATCGTGGTAACCATCGGGACGTTTTCGAATGACATCAAGACCGAGATTTATTTTCGCGTAAGCGTTCACTGTTGTTGTTTTCATGGTTGCCTCCGTATTATATAATGCAAGAAGTTCAGTGGAAGAATGTTGCCATTCCGTGACAAGCTATCCGTATTTTAACACAAACTGTCGGGGAATACAACTTTAGAGGCATAGGAAAGGATGGGTTATAAAATGAAAGGGACTATGAAAATAAATCCCTTATTTCCTCCAATATTTTAAATTTAACCTTAACCGGTGTTTTTTTATCCAGTAAAGATTCATATTCCTCATCCGTTAATAAACGCTGCAGCTTCTTCTCGGATTCCTTATCCACAATACTGTAGGTGGAGTCGATGAAACAGAGCTGTGGAAACATAACGCACCACCAGTTCTGTCCCTTTGCTTCCCCGATTTGAACACGAAGTGCTTCGTAAGTTCCCGGAGGGAAGGTGAATTCACCATAAATCTTTAAAGGGAAATAGGTATTTTCTAAGGTGACCGATACGGGATAGGAGTAGCCATTTTCATGGATTGTTTTTAAGGCAGTGCTTTTAATCAACTCCATATTGCTGCTCAGGAGGCCGCGGGCTTCTGCGACGGTGGTCGCATCCTTTAGAATGGGAGCAAGTGCTTCCACCACATCACCCTTTACCTTTAGCTTAAGCTGCTGATCCTCGTCGCTGTCGCTGTTAGCAAGGACGTGGAACCGGATGATTTCATGGGCAATTCCTAGTTGAAGCTTCTGATTATGCTGAGCATTTGCTCGAATGGCAAAGGAGGAAAGACTGCAAAGGCTAATGATAAGCAAAAGCAGCCAAAGTCTGAATTTCGGTTTATCAGATAAATGACGATGATATGTATGGTTGGTTGATTCTATGGACAGAGATTCAATATTAGAACGATTATGGTTGAAAGCATTCCTTTTATGTATGGATTTGATGTGGGAGATAAGTTTGCGCATAGTTATCCTGCCTTTCTAAGCTTTATAATTTCTATAATATTGTTATTAAAAGTCTAGCCAGGAAATAGATTACTATACAGAGTAAACGATGGAAATCGAAGCTTTATTTTACCTCTTGTACTCTGTGCAGGATAATAGTACAATTATTGATAGTTGCCCTGCGTGCTGATACTTTAGTTGAATCGATTTATACATATTCGCAAGGTTATAAACCCTAAGGATCACACTGTGGCAAGCAAAGAAAGGTCAAGGTATTTGGATGACGAAAGAAGTTTTGATTAGGATTGAAGGAAGACAGATTGGTTCCGAGGATGAACCGATTATAACGACTGTATCGGGAGTATATCACAATACTAGAGGAAAACATTATATTCAATATGAGGAACCGATAGAGGATGTGGCAGCCGTTTCTAAAAATATGATCAAGATAGAACCTTCCAGGGTTGTTCTTACAAAGAAGATAGTTAGAGCCTCGGAAATGATTTTTGACCGTGCAGAAACCACCCGGGTAGATTATCAAACACCATACGGTGATTTAACCTTTGAGTTAAAAACGTATTCCATTCTGTTAAAGGATGAGTCTGATCGGATTGAGGTGTATATGGAATACTCACTTTATTCGAATTCAGCTCATGTATCAGATAATAGTATATTAATAGTAATAGCTTCTGCGGAAATTTAATTTCTACAGAAGCTATTATTATATAGTTACATAATTATTTGGTTTATTCGTTTGTTGAGGAGAGAAAACCATCCTCATCAATTTGAATATCGTAGGATAAACCTTTGATCGAATTATAATAGTTTTTCTTTTCTATCTCATCGGTAAGCAGATAAGTCTCCGTATCCTTATTCATTGCAGGCAAAAGCTGAACATCTACTGTACCATCCGTCTTCAAATATAACTTGAGCATTCCGGATTCTTTCTCGGAAGCATTAAACCAATAATTACCCAAGCTATAGGCGATGGGCTTACCCTGATAGAATTCAAGTCCCTGCATTACGTGGGGATGGCAGCCAATGACGGCATCAGCACCTGCATCGATATAAATTTTTGAAAGATTGCGCTGATACTTTTCAGGCTTAGTAGCACGTTCCACACCCCAATGAACAAACACAACAACATAATCACTATTTTCCTTAGCTTCTTTAATTGACTCCACCAGCATCGTAGGATCATAGGTTCCGATCATACCTGGGTTGGTGTCACTAGCGTACCAATCCATAGCGAAGATAACATGGGACGCAGACACATATGCGATGGTTTTATTGCCTACCTTGTAGTAGACCGGAGCTTTTGCACGATCCACATTTTCACCTGCACCAACGTAGCTAATGCCTGCCTCGTCCAAGGTGTCAAAGGAATCCATTAAAGCATCCTGTCCATAATCCAGAGCATGATTATTTGCCAGAGAGACAATATCCACGCCCATTTCCTTTAAGATCTGGACACGTTCCGGCTTTGCACGGAAGGTAAAGGATTTATCGGAGGCCTTTGTTCCTCTATTACTATAGGCAAATTCATTATTTAGCATCATAACATCCGCTGATTGCATTTCCTGTAATAAGTCCGCAGAAAAGCATTGATTGATGTCCTGACCCTCTGCATCATATTTCTTAACCGGATAATAGGCTTCATCAAGATTTACATCTCCCGCAAAACCAAGAATAATAGGATCAGAATCTTCGTGAGGAATTTCATAGGTTAATTCCGAGTTTGGGGCTGTGGTGGGAGGAGTGGTCGGCTGTGGGGTAGGAGCCGTTGTGGCAGTAGGCTGAGGTTCTATTGTGGGTGTAATATTCTCATTTGTATCAACCTCTGACGGGTCAGAAGCTTCCTGGCCTTGCTGGGGATCACCTGTTTTCCCTGCGTCCTTTTGTTCCTGGCGGATAAAGGCGTAAACAACCAAGCTGGCAAATATGAATACAGATAAAATACAGACAATACATAATAAAATTATATTTTTCTTTTTCATAATAACACCTGTGCCTTTCGTTTTAATGGCTTATAATAATAAACCAAATTTTTAATAGGCGTAAACAAAAACCTCCTACCTTAATAACAATTATGTCAAAAGGTAAGAGGAGTATATGACAAATTTATTTACTGGATTTTTTAGTATCTGCTTTCGCTTCGGTTTTGTTGTCTTTCTTAAAGGTACCGATTGCCTTCTGGAATATGCTCTTCTTCACAGGCTTTTGCTCTAAGTTTCCTCTTAAGCCTTTTACATCCATAATATAGATACCACTGATAACAGCCTTAACTTCCTTCTTCACAGGAATGATATCGTATACCTTTGCATCAGCGATTAAGGTCATAACCTTTGGCCCGATTTTTGCTTTAACAACAGGAACCTTTGTACCACGCATATATTTGGGCGTTTGATCTAATACAATTTTGGGAAGACCGGCTTCCTTCATTTTCATTTTCTTTTTATCAATAACCAGAATTGAGACAGTCTGAGCAGCGGCTTGCATCTGTTCCTGATTTGATTCCTGCTTCTTCTGCATTCTCCTGCCGATTTCTGTTCGTATGCCAAGTTAGGGCAACGTTAATTGTATCATTTTTCTTAAGAAAAATAAATAGCAATTTTGCAAATCCGAAAATATTATATCCATATAAAAACCACATGGTATAGCACTGTGTGCCATGATAATAAAACATCCATGATACTGCATTTCATGCCATGATGCACACTCACTATGTTTGGCGCTGATATAATGACTGTCAACATACAAGTAAGCGGAATAATCACTATGCCTTCATTATTATCCTGTTATTTTAAATTTAAACCAAGGATGAGTTTTTTATTAACATTTCACGGATAATTCCCTGAACATAGGAGCCAAGGTGCTTTTGCTGTTCCTTTTCCAAATCCTTTGGATATATGGGCTTT
>JAQZBD010000282.1 GCA_029239235.1 Herbinix sp. | reverse complement strand
TATGGTGATTTGTTTATGAGAGTGCTGTATCGGACAAGACCTTACGAAAGATTTCCTGGATCAGCGGAGCTCTTATATGAGAAATGGATGAAACGAGCAAAAGACAATATGGACACTGGAAACCGGAGGACTTTTCGAAAAATCATACACGGGATTGTCCGCGATTTTGACCGGCTGGAATTACTTCCAATCAAAAAACCAAAGGTAGGAGTAGTTGGTGAGATTCTTGTGAAATATCACCCTACTGCTAATAATGATATCGTTACTATATTAGAACAAGGAGGAGCAGAGGCAGTTGTACCCGATCTTATGGATTATTTCTTATATTCTACTTTTAATTCACGCTTCCGATTCCGATATCTTGCCGGGACGAAATTAGATATGAAAAAAGGCGATATCGCGAGAGCCTACATTATGAGCTATCGTAATATCATGGTACAGGAGCTTAAGAAAAGCAAGAGATTCACCACGCCGACTTCTATTGAGGAATTAGCGGAGCTGGCAGGAACCATTGTATCCCTTGGGAATCAGACAGGAGAGGGATGGCTAGTAACTGCGGAGATGGCAGAATTCATGGAACAGGGCGTTAAGAATATTATCTGCGTTATTGATTATGACCCTGGTATCTCTAGCGTGAATCAGTTGAATCGAATAAAATTATTGCTTTCGATTGCGGAAAATGGACATGAGTCCATTGTGGAGTAAAGGATAAGAAAAAGACGATGAAATTATAATGCTGCTGGAAGATCAGCAGGAATTTAAAGCCCTGATAGTGTTGTTCTTCAGGGCTTTAAAGCAAAGTTAGTTATATAGTGATATAATGATATTTTCACTTTTGAGGATTAAATTCAGTATTTATTGCACATAAAAGGAGACTAACATATTCATTTGATTACATTAGAATACCAACGCCTATTCTCATGTTTATTGATTAGCCTGACATTGTGAATTGAAGCGCATTTATGATCGGATTTAATCCTGGTGAGTTCTATAAAAGGATGTTAGAATCCGTAAGGAAAGATTATTACAATTTGATTTTCCATTGAAAAAGATCCTTAAAGTCATTATAACAGTTGGGACAAATCCAGTGATAACAATCTTCTGTACAATAACCTAGATTAATATCCTGCTTATCTTCACTGAATCTATCTAAACAAAATTCACAGTGATCATGGTCGGCTGATGAGGTTCTATCCTTATAATTTTTCATTAAGAGTAATTTGTTTATTAAATACTTCGCTTGATTTGTTAATCTCCAATCATTCATTATCGACCAGCTCCTAATTTTGGATGTATCCTTGTGACGACAACCCCGTCCCCTTGTCATCCCCTTGTCATCCCCTTGTCATCGCTAATATAAAATAATAGTTGCTACTTTTCTTGAATAATAACCTCTTCGGGTTCAGAGACTACAGTTGTAGTTGTGTTGGTTTGAAAACTATAATATGATATTGAACCTATTATGACTAATAGTAAATTTATAGCTATCATAACAATAGTAATGAAAAAAATAGTTTTCCAAATCAGATGAGAACGACGATTTTTGATGGCAAGTTGTTCGTTGATCCTTGAGAGCTGTTCTGCAATTATATTAGTATCAGTTTCTTTTTCTAATGGCGAACCCAAAAGATCACTTACTGATACTTCAAATACTTCCGAAATTCGAATCAACATATCTGCATCAGGTACTGATAATCCCTTTTCCCATTTTGAGATAGTCTGTCGCACTACTTTTAATCGAATAGCAAGTTCTTCTTGTGAAAGCATTTTTGCTTTTCTTAGTGTTTTTAGATTTTCATTAAACATAAAAATTCCTCCTTCTATATTCATTCCTATTATAGTTTATTATTGGTCATTGCCACAAGCAACGCGTATTAACATTACAAAAAAAGATTAAAGCAATCCATAGAAGTGTTACGCAACGTTTTATGTTCATGATCCTGTTTATTCTAAGCGTGTGCATATTGCACAAAGATAATGTGAAACATGGTGCAGGTATTGACTGGACAAATTGAGTGGACTAGAATAAATTGGTATGTGAGCATTTATAGCTTTGCTGGTGATATCAAATGCAAAGTAACTGGAGGAGGTTTATCTTGAAGACAGTACTAAAATATTTAAAGCCTTATACTCTTCGTATGGCACTGGGGTTTACCATCAAGGTACTGGGAACCTTCATGGATTTGGGTTTGCCCTGGGTGTTAGCCTATATTATTGATGATGTCATTCCATATAAAAAAGTCTCTCTGATATTATGGTGGGGGCTGGCTATGATTCTATTATCCATTGGAGCCAGGAGCTTTAATATCACAGCGAACCGGATGGCAGCCCGGGTTGCCCGCAATACTACAGAAAGACTAAGACATGATTTGTTTGAAAAAATTCTAAATCTATCTGGTACCCAGTTAGATCATTTCACGATACCTTCCCTGGAATCCAGGATGACCACGGACACTTATAATATACATAATATGATAGGGTTAATGCAGAGATTGGGCGTCCGTGCACCGATCATATTGATTGGCGGGATTATAATAACAAGTACTCTTGAGCCGGTACTGACACTGGTGCTGGTGGCAGTGCTCCCTTTCCTTGGTGTGGTGGTATATTTAGTTTCGAAGAAAGGAATTCCTCTCTATCTTGATCTGCAAAGAACAGTTGATAAGATGGTTCGTGTCGTTCGTGAGAATATTACTGGGGTACGGGTAATTAAAGCCCTATCAAAGACGGCATCGGAAAAGCAGCGCTTTTCTCGGATTAATGATGAAGTGGTGGGCAAGGAGCAGACGGCAGGAATTACCATGGCAGTTACCAACCCCATTATGAATCTGCTGTTGAATCTTGGGTTAACTCTTGTGGTTGTGGTAGGTGCTTTCCGTGTAAATAGCGGAGCCTCGGAGCCGGGTAAGATCGTTGCCTTTCTTTCCTATTTTACAATTATGCTACAGGCGGTTATGGCCATTACAAGGATCTTCATTGTATTTTCAAAAGCAAGTGCATCAGCTTCACGAATTACAGAAGTGCTTGAGACAGAAGAAGATCTTAAGACAGTAGAAGATCTTAAGACAGAAGAAGATCTTAAGACTGTAGCAGATCTTAAGACTGTAGAAGATATTAAGACAGCAGATAAATTGAAGGTTAAGGCAGCTCAGGATAGTAACGAAAAGCCCGAGTATCATATTGCCTTTGAACATGTAGATTTTTCTTATACAAATGAGCCCTGCATTCTGGATATAAACTTTGGTATTAAAAAGGGCGGTAGTCTAGGAATCATTGGTTCTACCGGTGCCGGAAAAACAACACTAATTAATTTATTGATGCGTTTTTATGATGTGACAGAAGGAAGAATTACAATTGATGGCAAAGACATTAAAAGCATGGATAAACAGGATTTAAGAAAACGGTTTGGTGTTGTGTTTCAAAATGACGTGCTATTTGCAGATAAAGTATATGAAAATATCAGCATAGGAAGAGAACTCCCCATAGAGCAGGTCTCCCAATCGGCAGAGCATGCTCAGGCAGCAGCTTTTATCGAAGAACTGGATAACCACCTTGACTTTAAATTAGCAATCAAGGGCAGCAACCTAAGCGGTGGCCAGAAGCAGAGGCTATTGGTAGCAAGAGCTTTGGCGGGAAGACCTGAGATTTTAATTCTGGATGATTCCTCCAGTGCTTTAGATTATAAGACGGATTCTCTGCTGCGTAACGCAATTCGGGAAAATTATAAGGATACGACAACGATTGTGATTGCACAACGGATCAGCTCGGTGATGAAGCTGGATCACATCTTGGTTCTTGAAGAGGGAAGTATGGTTGGATATGGGCCTCATGAGGAGCTGTTGGAACAATGTGAGGTATATAAAGAAATATATCAATCCCAGATGCTAGCATAATCTAAATAATAATTTTATAACATGGGAGAGCGACCTGTGATTATTATCGTGTTGTAGAAGGAAAATATCCGCAGAGGAATCATTTTGCAACAGCCTTAGGAGGGAAGGGACAATGGCTTTAAAAGGACCAATTAGTGAAAAAACGGATAAACCCAAGGATACGAAATATGTCATTCGAAGGCTTTGGGCTTATTTTTACCAACATAAATGGATGCTTTCGCTGGCAATATTACTGACAGTTTTCAGCAATATGCTGGCGCTTGTCGGCCCCATGCTTTCCGGATATGCAATCGATGCGATTGAGCCGGGGAAGGGGTTGGTTATATTTCAAAAAGTATTTTACTATGCCGGATGGATGATTGCATTCTATGTGGCATCCTCGGTATTGTCTTATCTATTAGCAATCCTGATGATTAAGTTAAGTCAGAAGATTGTTAAGAGAATGAGAGAGGATTTATTTTCGAGGCTGGTGGAGCTTCCTGTCGGCTATTTTGACCGGAATCAGGCGGGTGATATTATCAGCCGTATCTCCTACGATATTGATACGGTAAATACTTCACTGTCAACAGATATTGTGCAGATGCTGGCCAGTGTTATTACAGTAATCGGCTCCTTTCTTATGATGATGCTTATTTCGCCGGAACTGGTGCTGGTCATACTGGTTACTATACCCTTATCCATATTCTATACAAGATATATGTCAAAAAAGATTAAGCCGCTATTTCGGAAACGCTCTGCCAGATTAGGTGAGCTGAATGGATTTGTGGAAGAAATGGTCTCTGGGCAAAAAACGATCAAAGCCTATGCAGCAGAGACTTCCGTTATGGGAAGATTTGACCGGTTGAACAGTGCGACGGTGGATGCATATTATGATGCGGAGTATTATGGCAGCATCACTGGTCCAACCGTGAATTTTATTAATAACTTATCGGTATCCTTAGTAACCGTGGTTGGAGCAATTCTATTTCTATTTGGTAAAATGACGCTGGGAAATATCTCTTCCTTTATTCAATACAGCAGAAAGTTTTCCGGACCAATCAATGAAGCTGCTAATATCATCAGTGAACTTCAATCGGCAGCGGCTGCAGCGGAGCGAGTGTTTCGCTTGATGGATGAGCAACCGGAAGTAGGAGATAAGGATAATGCAGTGGAGCTGATGGATATCAAGGGCGATGTAAAGTTAGAGGGAGTATCCTTTGGATATGTACCGGATAAGCTGATTATAAAGAACTTATTCCTGCATGCCCGCCCAGGGAGCCTGACCGCAATTGTCGGTCCGACGGGAGCGGGAAAAACTACAATCATTAACTTATTGATGAGATATTACGATGTCTGGGATGGTAATATTTTTGTCGATGGATTAGAAACAAGGGGTGTCACTCGAGAGAGTCTGCGAAAAGCATATGCCATGGTATTACAGGATACCTGGCTTTTCCAGGGAAGTATTTTTGACAATATTGCATATGGCAAGGAAGCTGCAACTTTGGAGGAAGTCGTTAGTGCTGCAAAGTTGGTGGGAATTCATTCCTTTATCAAACGTTTACCGGAGGGTTATCAAACCATTATCAATGAGGATGGTATGAACATCTCCAAAGGACAAAAGCAGCTGCTGACCATAGCCAGAGCAATGCTTTTGGATGCAAAGATGCTGATTCTGGATGAAGCAACCTCCAATGTAGATACCAGAACCGAGGTGAAGATCCAGAAGGCTATGAGAAAACTGATGGAAGAGAAGACTTGCTTTGTCATTGCACATCGGCTGTCAACGATTCAAGGTGCGGATAATATTTTGGTGGTTGATCAGGGAAATGTAGTGGAGCAGGGCACTCACGGGGCCCGGGGTTGGTGTAAAACTTTGTGTCACGCCAACCCCGTCCCCTTGTCACTCCCCCCTTGTCACTCCCCCCTTGTCACGCTCCTTGTCACGAATTACTTTACCTGGATTTCAATCGGCGTATCCAGATGTATCGTTGGTGCATAGCCCCATTTAATCCGATATTGATGTTTCGAAAAGTCTGGAATCTTATAGGTTGAAGTAAAGTAATCAGAACTGTCATTTACGCCTGTGGACCATGATCCAAAGCTATACAGCTGATCTGTTTCGTCCCAGTACCTTGAGTGAATCATTTCATATGCATTGGAAGCCTTCTCACGATAGCCTTTTAACGTAAAGGTTAGCGTGTCATCCTTTAATGTCATTGTATCAATCATAATATTTTCCGGAAGATTAGTAATTGTTTTGTGCTCATAATCAATTTCTCCATATAACTTTTCTTTCGGAATGATATTAATTCCCGTAATATACATAGTAATATGCTTGCTGGTCGAAAAGTAGCTGCTGGCAAAATATATTGAGTTTATGTTATTGGCTTCCGAATCCAGGGTCGCCGTTACGCCATTGGTAGGATTTTTATAAAGTTTACCGTTTTCATCTTTAAAATAAACATTCAGATTATAAACAACTGCTCCATTATCCTTGTCGCAAGATAGACTAAGTCCGGTTTTCGTAGGGTAAATATCAAGCTGTTCCAAGTAAATCTTTTGATTTGAAATTGTTACATACTGATTGATAGGGTACGTTGCTACAGTCTGCCTAAAGCTTTGATCCGTATGGATACGGAAGGTAAAGGAATGTTCGAATTCAGCAGTATCTTGGGTGCTATTTGAAACCGGACTATTCTGTGATGGTGCAGGGCTTATTTGATCAGAACTTACTTCCATGCTGCTCTTAAAATTGGGATCACTATTAACGGTAAGATGAAAAGTGAAATCCGTTGGAATAGTGACCGCCTTTTCCAGAAATTCGATGGTGATGGATTCCAATTCTCCGGATACATAACCAGTATCATAAAAGATACCGGCTGAGAATGGAGTACCATCATCATTTAGTAATTCAAAGGAATAGATCCCCTCCTTTACCGGGGCATCAACATGAAAAAATAATGATATGCGTCCGGCATCCACAATCATATAATCAACGGTGGCTGAAACATCACCTTGAGTCTGGCGTTCACCCAGCACTTGATAATAATCATGTTCAACAGCGAGTCTTAAGCTTGGATCAAAGGATACAGCGATAATTAGGTACTTCAGCAAGGGCACGTCACTCATTGCAAGGGCGACTTTAGGAAACAAATTAACGGCAGATATAAATATAATTAGGACTGAGCCGAGAGTGATTAAAGGCGTTTTCCAAAATAAATCATAGCGCTTTTGTTTCTTAACACGGGAGATTGCTTTTGAAATAGAGTACTCCAGCTCGAAAGGGGTCTCCTCCAGCTCTTTTTTTAATTCCTGAAATTCATTGTTTCGATTCATATTACTCCACCTCCAATTCAAGTCTTAGTAGTGATAAAGCTTTTCTTTGCCGGGTAGCAACGGTTCCTTGGGGAAGCTTCAGGATTTTTGCTGTCTCCGCAAGGGTATAATCGTTGAAATAGCGAAGATTAATGATAAGCTGTAACTCCCCTGGCAGCTTGGAAATGGCTTCTTTTAAAGGAAGGGAATCATAATCCTCATGACCTTGCTCCGGGAGTACCTCCAACAATTCTTCCTTTTTCTTATGGCGCAACTCCTTCTTACATACATTAATCAGAATTCTGGTGACCCAGGTTTTGAAGAATTGAGGCTCTCGTAATTTTTTTAAATTTTTATAGGATAAATAAATCGTTTCATCCACGGCTTCTAGCGCGGATGATTCGTTCTTTAAATATAAAAAGGCAATCCGGTAAAGCTGTTGCTTCATGGCATCCATTTGTATTATGAATTTATCTTCTGAACGATTCATAGAATTAATCCTTTCACATATTCTATCTATTAGAGTCACGGAAGGGGAATATTTATTTCAGGTTTTAAAAATTTCTATAATAAATTTAAAAATAAGTTTAAAATTGCTGATAACTTTTTTTTAACTTGTTTTATTTTATAATGTATGGGCATAAACATCAGGGACATATGGGAAAATAAAGTGAACTTAGTATATTGATTTAGTTCTCATATAACAGAATAACATAAAATGGATATGAACGGATTAGTTTTATTAGTTAGTGAAAGGATTAATTGAGACGAGATGGATTTCCATATATAATTTGTTTACAGAAGTAATTCTATATGATATGCTTTAAATATTTGGCTAAATCAAAGGATAAAGGAGAAATATGAAACTACTAAACAAGCTTAAGTTAAGTCAGAAATTGTATATTGGTTTTGGAGTTATAATCTCAATTATGATAGGCATCCTGGGATATACATACTTTAATTATATAAATGAGACAGAGGCTATTGATTCTAATATAACCACCTACAAAATAATTGACGAATCCAATTCAATTTTAATCAGCTTGCTCAATATGGAGACAGGAGCCAGAGGCTTCGCACTTTCCGGCAAGGATGAATTTTTAGAGCCCTTTGAACAAGGTGAAGCGGATTTCAATCTACATTTTAGTGCCATTAAGGAATTAACCAAGGACAATGAATCCCAGCAGGCACGGTTGACAAAATTAGAAGAACTGTATCATAAATGGTATGAGTGGGAAACTCAGAAAATTATTGAAGGTCGTAGACAAGTTAATGAAGGCTTATTACATATGGATGATATTGTTGCACTGGCTCGCACCGATATGGGAAAAAATCAAATGGATAGTATCCGTAGCTTGCTGAATGGAATAATTAGTGAGGAGCGAAAGACATTAAGTCAGAGATATACCATTCTGAATGCAGCAAATGAAAAAACCGGGTTAGTAATTTCGATTGGAGGAATCATTGCTGTACTTTGTTCGTTACTGATCTCATTATTTACCTCACATGCAATCTCAAACCCCATTAAGAAGCTCGTTAAGTCAGTAGAGAATATAACACAACAAACCTATCAGGAATCCGTAGCCTTTTCGACTGATAA
>JAQZBD010000281.1 GCA_029239235.1 Herbinix sp. | reverse complement strand
AGATTAAGCTAAAGGAGGGATTGTTATTTATAATTTATTAATTGGTGGTGCTGCCGGACAAGGAATAGAAACGATGGCAGCAGTTTTGCAAAAGTTTTTAAAAGACTCAGGTTTATATGTATTCACAACCAGGGACTTTATGTCCAGAGTAAGAGGCGGGCATAATTTCACCTTGATTCGGTTTGGTCCGGAGCCAGTCCTTTCTCATAGTGATATTATGGATGGAATTATTGCTTTTGATGAGGATAGCCTGGTACTTCATAGTGAGAAGCTGAAGAAGGATGGCTTTCTCCTATGTGACAGTCAATATAAGACAGAGGATGATAGAGCGATATCTCTTGATATGCTATCTCTGGCAAAGCAAATAGGCAATGCTCGTACCATCGGCAGCATTGCTACAGGTGTGATCTTGAAATTATTTAATTTACAACTTCTAAACCTGGAGGATACTTTAAGAAAACACATAAAAGAGCAGTATCTCGAAGAAAATAAGAAGGCTATACTGACAGGATACAATCTTGTAGAGAATCGGTACACATTACCTGCACATGAGGCTAAGAGCCAAATCATACTATCAGGCAATCAAGCCTTGGCGTTTGGTGCGATTGCAGGTGGAATAAGGTTTTACAGTGCTTATCCGATGTCGCCTTCCACAACAATTTTAGAATACCTTTCTTCCAAGTCCGTAGATGCAAATATTGTTGTTGAGCAAGCAGAGGATGAAATTGCCGCAATTAATATGGCAATTGGAGCTTCCTTTGCGGGAGCCCCGGCTATGACCGGAACCTCCGGCGGTGGCTTTTGTCTTAAAGTTGAGGCCTTGGGATTATCCGGTATGGCAGAAATTCCGCTGGTAGTGGCAAATATTCAAAGACCAGGACCTGCAACAGGACTTCCTACCAGGACGGAACAAAGTGATCTTAAATTTGTAATATCAGCATCACAAGGAGAGTTCCCACGGATGGTAATTGCGCTTCGTAATCATAGCGATGCCTTTTATCAGACAGCAAGAGCATTCTATATGGCTAAGAAATATCAGATACCGGTTATCATATTGAGTGATCAATATCTGGCGGATTCCTATGCCTCCATAGAGCCCTATGACATGGAAAAAGTAAAGTACATACAGGATATTCACAGTAAGGTAGAATACAATCCGTTAGACGGAGAATATCTTCGTTATAAGATTACGGAGGATGGTATCTCACCTCTTTTGATTCCGGGTAAAACGAAGAATTTTGTAACCGCTGATAGTGATGAACATACGGAGCGAGGATGGATTACGGAATCAGCAGATGTCAGAAACCAAATGATGGATAAGCGTTTCCGGAAGCTGATTAAGCTAAAAGAGGAGCTGCAGGAGCCCGAGTATATAGGAGAAGATTCCTTTGAAACTCTTTTCTTAGGCTGGGGATCTACCTACGGTCCAATTTCTGAGGCGGTAAAATGCTTGAATCAAGAATCCCCTGGAACATATGCGGCATTGCTTTTTGGAGATATTTATCCGCTACCGGAGAAGCTATTGAAGGAAAAGGTATCTCAAGCTAAGCAGATTATTAATATTGAACAGAATGCTACAGGGCAGCTGGCAGAGCTTATTCGGGAAAAGACAAGTATTGTGTGTGATGATAGCCTGCTAAAATATGATGGCAGACAGATCTCTGTAGATGAGATAGTTAGCTATATTCGAAAGGGGGTAAGACCATGAGTAATTTTTCAACCCATGAAACTGCCTGGTGTCCGGGCTGCGGAAACTTTCAAATATTGGATAGTCTAAAGAAAGCCTTAGAGGAGCTGGGTAAGGATCCATATGAAGTCCTTATGGTTGCAGGAATCGGACAGGCGGCAAAGCTTCCTCAATACATTAGTGCCAATTCTTTCTGCGGGCTGCATGGAAGGTCGCTGCCGGCAGCTGTTGCAGCTAAGATGGCCAACGAAAAGCTAACAGTTATTGTTAACACAGGCGATGGTGATTCTTATGGAGAGGGTGGTAACCACTTCATTCATAATATAAGAAGAAACGTGAATATAACCCATTTTATACACGATAACCAAATCTATGGCTTAACGAAGGGTCAGGCATCCCCTACCTCCATGGAAGGCATGGTTACAGATGTACAGGTAAATGGAAATGCCAATTCACCGCTTAATCCTGTATTGCTGGCAATAGCCTGCGGAGCTGGCTTTGTTGCAAGATCCTTCAGCGGACGTAAGGAGCATCTTATCTCGGTTATGAAGCAGGCCATAGAATACAAAGGATATGCAATGATAGATATTTTGCAGCCCTGTGTCAGCTTTAACAAGCTCAATACCTTTGCATATTACAACCAGCGTGTGTATGAGCTGGAAGCAGATTACGACTCCTCTAATAAGCTCTCTGCTATGGAAAAGGCTATGGAGTTTGGTGACAAGATTCCAATTGGTGTTCTTTATAGAGAAGATAAGGCAGATTTTCATCAGAAAAATCCGGTGCTAAAGGCTGGTGTACCACTGATTGATATCGATAAGAGCCCAGATATGTTGAAAAATATTATAAAGGATTTTTACTAATCTTGGGGTGACAAGGGGGGTGACAAGGGGACGGGGTTGGTGTCACATGGCAAATGTGACACCAACCCCGTCCCCTTGTCACCCCCTTGTCACTATTCTGTTAGTGAAGCACGAATTGCATCAGCTAACTCGTCCAATGTTTCTTCTTGCGAGGTTCTCAGGGTAGACCTAATATCCAGGGGTGTACCAATGATCTCCATACCCTTCATGGCACCTAACAGCTCTGTAATATTTTTGACAGCAGCGGAAGCCCAGGTATGGTTTCCGAGAACGGCCACCTTACGGTCTTTCATATTCAATACAGCGAGTTCTCTTAATAAAGAATCCATCGGGAAGTATAAATGCATATTGTAGGTGCAGGAGCCAATTACGACATTACTATACTTAAAAATATCAGAAATGATATAGGATGGATGAGTTTTTGAGATATCATACATTCTCATATCTTTCACACCACGCTGTGACAGCTTCATTGCCAAGGCGTTCATTGCATTTTCGGTATTGCCATACATAGAAGCATATACCAGTACAACACCTTTTTTCTCAGGCAAATATTTGCTCCAGAGATTATATTTTTCGAAGATGTAGGAAACATCCTCACCGCGCCATATAAGGCCATGGAGCGAGCAAATCATGTTAATGGTAAGATTACTTAGCTTCTTGAATACGCCCTGGACCTGAGAGCCATAGCGGCCTACAATATTAGAATAATATCTTCTGGCTTCATCTAAGAAGGCATTATCATATTCTACTTCATCCACAAATAGATTACCGGCCATAGCGCCAAAGGAACCAAAGGCGTCTGCTGAAAATAGAATGCCCTGAGATACCTCATAGGTGAACATAACCTCCGGCCAATGCACCATGGGGGCAAGATAGAACCGAAGAGTATGGCTTCCAAGATCAAGCTCAGTTCCATCCTTTACCTCCAGATACTTAGAGGACATGTCCAAGCTGTAATACTGCTCCATAAATTGAAAGGTTTTTGGATTTCCTATAATTTTGACATTGGGATAGCGACGTGCTAATTCCTCGATATTAGCACAGTGATCTGGTTCCATATGATTAATGATTAAATAATCAAGAGATCTTTCGCCCAGTAAATGTGTTATATTTTCAAGGTATAAAGCGCTAATAGAGGAATCAACGGTATCTATGATGGCAGTCTTATCATCTAGAATTAAATATGAATTATAAGCAACTCCATTTGGCAACGGAAACATGTTTTCAAAACGCTCAATACGTCTGTCATTTCCGCCAATCCAGAATACCTTAGGTGAAATTTCATAAACATTATGCATTTGTAATATCTCCTATCTTTAGAATTATCATATATATAATAATACCATTTAAATCATAGTTGTAAAGGGATGAATTAAGAATTAGGTGGAAGCTTCCTGAGTATTTTTTTCATTATTTCATATTTATCTTGAGTGCTACTTTTAATAGACCACAAAGTTAATCAATTAATAATTCTATCCTTGAGAGAAATAGAGGAGTATAATGGGAGCAAAAAAAGGAAGAGCTGCTTACAAGGAAGCAGCTCTTCAAAAAGATCATATTATAATTAATATAATTTATTATTCAGCAATGTCAGCATACATGAACATCCAGTAGCCATATGGTGAATGCCAAGAGCCTGTGATCTTCTCGCTCTGTAACCAGAAATCGTTATAGTAAGCGATAGGAAGAACACCAGCATCATTCATAAGGATATCTTCTGCCTTATGAAGTGCAGCGGAACGCTTTGCAGGATCAGTGGTTGATTGAGCTTCTGTAAATACTTTATCAAATTCAGGATTGTTGTACTGTGCATTGTTATTTCCATTTGTGCTTACTAAGATACCTAACATATTGGAAGGATCGCTGTAATCACCAACCCAACCATCTCTGGAGGACT
>JAQZBD010000280.1 GCA_029239235.1 Herbinix sp. | reverse complement strand
TCTGCATAATGCACTACAAATGGTTCAAATTGTCCGGTAGGGCTTTCGACGATTGCTTCCCTGCCTTCCACTAAATTTAACACATTAACTCCACCATTCGTGTTATGAAGAACTTTCTTATCAAACCAATGTCTACGGGTTTCTATAAATTCCCGTTCGTGAAGTCCGGTACGTTCCTCACGACAGCCATCCTCTTGCGTAATAACCTCTACCTGATCAACAAGATTTGCACGTACCCAGTCCGTATCTCTATCCCACTGGATTACATTTTCACCATGTGCAATATGCACCGGGCGTGGTCTTCCATCCAAGCCCACTCGGTCCCAATCCCACAACTTAAAAGTAAAGATATATGGGGTTGCACTTATTTCAAGTACCATACTGTTTTTTCCTGAGCAATGAATTGTTCCTGCTGGGATTAGGAAATGGTCATGTTTTTTTGCAGGAAATTGATTGATATATTTCTCATCAGGAAATGCTTTCTCTCCCCGTTGGGAAGCATATAGATCCTGTATCATCTCCTTGGGATCAATGCCTTTCTTAACTCCAAGGTATACCACTGCATCAGGATCTGCCTCGAGTATATAATAGCTCTCATCCTGCGTATAGTGCATACCGAATTTCTCTTGTATATACTCAGTTAATGGATGAACCTGCATACTAAGGTTCTGACCATCATTATCCAAACCACATTTTTCTTTCATCCACTGTCCACCCCAGACGCCAGGATCAAAATATGGAACCACGCGGAAAGGTCGTTTTGTCGTCACCTTCAGACCTGCATCAAAAGCTTCTTTTGTTATCATTTTTGGTTCATCGTAAACGTTTGTATCCAACAAATAATCCATTTTGGGATATAGCTTCTTTTTTAGGCGATCCGCAATACGCCACTCGATGAAAAATGCCCGCTTATACTTTTTCAGCTGCTCTTCTTCATAGTTATCCATCTTCCAGTTGGCAAGCTCTTTTCGACGATATCGGAGTTGAATTTCCCATCTTGCCATGTCAGCATAAACGAGAATATCTCCCTGTCCAATCAGGGTTGCTCCCGTACCATAGATTAAAACGATTCCTTGCTCCATATTTTCTATGGACTGCTGCGCTTGTGCGATCAGCGTTTCATCAAAAAACTCATCCATCACTCTGCAGCTCATAACGCCAAACACTCTATCTTCTGTTAGTTCACGGCGAATCATTTTCGTAATGGTATCTCCGTCATAGCTGCAGTTGTCAGCGTCTACCACAAGAGCCGGATTAAGCCCCTTCATAAATGCAGCTAATACCTCATCCCGTTTTACTCCGGGATAACATTCCACGGTTACAACGGTCTTTGCTGTCCCTTTTAATTCAATTCGTTGTCTTATTTCATTGATGATTTCCTCGTATCCTGAATAAGCATGTTTATCAAAACCGCTGATTTCAACAAATGGTTTTTTATCGTAATTAGATTGAGTCATTACGCCCTCCTTATACCAATTATATTAATATTCATTAAGGCATGAAGCACCTATAATTCCTGCATCATTGCCCAAGCACGATGTCGTTATAATGGGCATTGCATCTAAGCCGCAATATACATTCTTCTCCACCAATTGTCGGATTGGATTAAGCATAAATTCTCCCTGCTGGCTGATCCCCCCACCAATTACAATCATCTGAGGTTCAAAGATATTTACTATATCCGTAATACCTTCCGCAACATAAGCGATATATTGTTCAAAGACTTGACATGCCGCTTTATCCCCATTATGTATTGCCAGGAAAATATTTTTCCCGTTTAATGAGTGATCCAATTCTTTGTATTTGCTTAATTCCGATTCCTTACACTCCTCTGCCTTTTGATTTGCCATTCGGATCAGTGCACTTCCGGAAGCATAAGCTTCCCAGCAACCTTTTCGTCCACAGGTACAAAGCAGTCCATCCGACACCATTAGCATATGACCAAGAATATTTGAATTACCACTTTTTCCGCGGTATAGTTTATTATCAATAATGATTCCACCACCAATGCCGGTCCCAAGTGTAATCATTATCATTGTGTTAACATCCTTACCGGAACCTACAATATATTCTCCTAAGGCAGCACAATTTGCATCATTTTCAATATAAACAGGAATTTTGAAGATTTGGCGTATTTTCTCGCTAATCTCAATGTTTTCCCATCCTAAATTGTTGGAATATAGTACCCGTCCAGCTGAGCGATCCAGCATTCCCGGGCATCCTATTCCTATATGACTTATTTGAGTTTTATCAACTTGGTTCATCACCTGTTGGACAAGTTGTGACATTCGTTCAATGATTTTATCAGCACCATCACTACAAATTGTCTCAATTTCTTTCTTGGCGATAATCTCATTCTTATCACTCACCACACCTACGCTCATCGTGGTCCCGCCTAAGTCAATTCCAATTTTCATCATCCATCCGCCTTTCTAGTAATGTTTCATCCCCCAATACTACGTTCCTATCTTTCCTGCATAATACGAATAAGTTTTAATGCATGAGGGGGTATATTAATCGAGGCCCATTGATTAATAACCGGAAGCGGCGCTTTGCTCTTTTCTTGTACAGTAATTTCTTCTGCTTTAAAAGAGTGAACATCCGGAATAGTAAAGGTATATTTTTGATTATAATCTGTCATGTTCTTAAGAGCAACAACAAAACCATGGTTGCCTTCCCCAGTTTTCTGAGCTGGCTTTACATAAATAGGTAACACATCTCCTTCGCCCTTAAAAAGGACACCACTTTCTTCTTTTTCACAGGATACCGCAGCACCGATGACATACGGTTTTTCTGCTGCCATACTTTCTGCATAAGCATCCGATGTATTAAACTTATCAAAAGGTAATAACTCGTAGCAAAACTCCATCGCTCCCGATTGATTTGCTACAAAGTTGGTATCCCAATAGTTATTCATCGGCCAAGCTAATAAGAGCGGATTTTCCTGGCGTTTAATTTCTCTGCTTTCTTTTCCAAAGTTAAAATCGCCTATTTGCACCATTGGCGTGTCCGGACAAGCCAGTATTACACCTTTTTCCTCATCATACAGGGAAACACTTTTCTCAACCGTTACCCAATCACGACAAACATTTCCTAACTGATCTTTATCAAGGCGTACAAACTCACCTGCTGTGTCAAAACAGCATTCCCAGTTACCTTTTAATTGCAGAGGAAAAGCAAAATAGATAGATTCCGGCATCGTAACGGGTTTTTTGATAAACTTTGCTTTCATTTTAATCCTGGGAGTTCTTGTTGAGAATGTAACGGTTTGAAGCATATTCTCCATGCCATTTACTTCTAACTCCCACACAAAGCTGACAGCCTCTTCTTCTTGATCCAGCCTCCAGTCAACAATTTTAACTGCTCCCTCGCGTTTTGCCTTCCAATCATGGTTCCAAACGGTGATGCTTTTATTCCCTAGGTCCACATCTCTTGGGAACAAGGAAGAACGTTGCTGTTTATGATGGCGCGCGTCAATTGTCTCACGGACCGGTTCAAAAAATGTCCATTCACTCTTCGTGTCAAGCATATTCCAATCCTGTTCCAGAGAGCATATCTGACGGATTCTCCCTGTCTCAGGGTTGAACTTAACCCGATAATAAGGAGTAATCAGCTCCTCCTTCGCAAGGGAATAGGGTTTCTTATTTACTCTACTTTGCTCTTTATATAAATCCAAATCAGCAAACGGGATCTTCTTCCAGCTAAGTGGTTCCATCGTAAGCGAGCCATAATGAATTGTTTTCTCTGGGTTGGTGATATAGGATAAGTATTGCTTGGATCGTATTGCACTGAGCTGTCTTACATCCTCCAGATAAGATAGTGGAACTTCTAGTTCAACCTCTTGCTTCGTTCCGGAAGTATTTACAACAATAATCCCCTCCGGTTTGTTAGACTGATGAGGGTTGCCTGCCAACCGTTCTATTTGAGTGCTTAGCAAATAAGCTGATAAGTCAGCTGCCTGATAAGCAGTTTTTATCTTATGAATGAATTGGGAATAGGTCTCATCCCCTTGTGGATCCGTGACTGATTGTGACGCACCCCAGGTATGTTCATCAAATACCAGCGCGTTTAAGCAGCTCTCTTCTTTTACACTGTCATAATGTCTGTTGGGACTTTCACAAATACATTCTATCATTTCCGCCTTTTGTATCGTCTGTTTTGCATGGCGGTTCACTTTTGTTTCACGTGCAGTACTACCACAACCAAAATTCCAATAATCCGTCCAATCGCCACGGTGTAAGGGTAATACTTCTATACTTTCTTCCATTAGTTTATCACGTAACATTTCCGGTGTTACAAATCGAACAATTTGCTCATGCTGCTCTTCATTATATCTGCGAATCAAATCCGGTAGTTCCAAATCCGGGCAGTTATTATCATATAGCGGAGGGTTTGTTGCTGTTAAAAATACAAAATCTCGTTGGTAGCCGCTGTTTTCAAGACGTTCTACGTAATCCGTAATTCCTTTATGCATCCGTTCTGTATTTGCTTCATTAGTAAAAAAGAATTGACTGAACAGAGAATAATGTTCTCCTAAAAAGGTTAATAGCTCTCTCTCATCCGGTGTTTGCCAGCGAAATGCTGCCGGTCTTTGGAATGGAATCCCCCCAAAGTGAATATTGATACCGGTAAGATAGAAATCAATGCCACTGTCCAGCATGATTTGTGATAGCGGCCAGGGTTGGCCATTTACATCATGATTAATTGCCGTGGTTATCTTTGTATCTAACTGATCACGAAGCCTATCCAAATCTTTTAGCATGTAGACCATCTCCGCTGCTGTCGTTCCCGGAGTCGTATGCATTGGCAGTGCAGCAACGCTTATTTGGCCTAATTTAATTAATTGTTTTAATTTATTTACACGATCCGGCGATGCAGTTTCCAACCATCTGGTTAACGGATAGGTAGCCTCACAGGTCCAGCGGAAGCGAGATTCTTCCGGATAATCCGCTGTCTTGATACAGAGGTCTATGGCCTGATCAATATAATCATTTTGAAGTTCCAGCAACAAAGGTTGCGGATGTGTATATCCGATATCAAGGTGGCTATGATGCATACACCATATTTCTTTTATTTTAGACATAATGTAATTCCTTTCTATACTCCTTGTTAACCTTTTACAGCACC
>JAQZBD010000279.1 GCA_029239235.1 Herbinix sp. | reverse complement strand
TGCTCGTTTCATCCATTTCTCATATAAGAGCTCCGCTGATCCAGGAAATCTTTCGTAAGGTCTTGTCCGATACAGCACTCTCATAAACAAATCACCATATGTTATCGCCATGATACACCGATTGATTAATGGCAGAGACATTTTAAAGCCGGGCTGCTGTTCTAGCCCCACCGTATTCAAGGATATGACCGGAACCTGTGCAAAGCCTGCCTGCTTCAGTCCCAATTTTAAAAATGCAATATAATTTGTAGCCCTGTCATATTTTCCTGATTTTAAGGCTTGAACTAATTGCCCTATCATAATGATTGCCGGATAGCAGGCATCATTATTCACATATTTTAACCCTTCATCCACCGCGGTGCGATCCATAGCCGGAAGTACTACCATCTGATATCCGCAGGCACGTGCTGCCCCCTGAATCAGTTCAAAATGAATCGGTGCCATCTGGGGTGCTAAAATCGTGTGTGTATGCTTCATTTTTCGTGTAAAAACCGGGTTTTGAAGCTTATATTCTTCCTCTCTTTGCAGATAGTGGACATTTCCCTGCTGCTTCGTTCGTTCTTCTACTGCAGCCTTTAAAGACCTAATTCTTATCTTTGCCGCACCCAGATTATTGCCTTCGTCTATTTTAATCATGGTATACATCTTATCACCTGTGGCCAAAAGCTCGGCAATTTGATCCGAGGTTACCGCGTCCAGACCGCAGCCAAAGGAGTTTAATTGAATTAAGTCCAGGCATGGCTCCTTCGCCACCACATTCGCTGCCCGGTATAATCTTGAATTATAAACCCATTGATCAACGACCCGAAGCTTTGGCATTTGGTTTGTAAGATGTGCAATACTATCCTCTGTTAATACCGCAAATCCATAGGAATTAATTAAATCTGCAATACCATGGTTAATCTCCGGATCCGTATGATAGGGCTTACCACAGAGAACAATCCCTCGTTCTCCTGACTTTTTTAGCTGCTTTAGCACAGCCTCACCTTTCTCGCGCAGCTCTTTTTTGTATTCCTGCTGTTCCCTCCAGGCCAAAGCTACCGCGTGCTCCGTCTCTTCTGCCGTGATCTCATAAGACTTTAATTCCTCTGTCAGCCGCTTTACCAGAATCTTTTGGTTGTCCAAGGATAAAAACGGTGTTATCAGCTTCACCTGTTGCTGCAGCCCATCCACATTATGACGGATCACCTCCGGATAGGATATCACCACCGGACAGTTATAATGATTGCTCGCATCCCTGAATTCTTTTTTCTCATATACGATACAGGGATAGAATATAGTTTTTACACCCTGGTCTATTAAGTCGCTGACATGTCCATGGCTAAGCTTTGCCGGATAGCAGGCGGATTCCGAAGGAATAGTTTCTAAACCTTTTTCATATAACTGCTTCGAGGAAGGTGAGGACAGGAGCACACGAAATCCCAACTCTGTAAATAAGGTAAACCAGAATGGGTAATTCTCGTACATATTTAATACCCGCGGAATTCCAATGGTTCCACGCTTTGCTTTTCTTTCTTCAAGGGGTTGATACCCAAAGGTTCTGGCATTTTTAAAATAGTAAAGATTGGGAAGCTTCTTACTTTCCTTTTTCTCTGCACCGGCTCCTTTTTCACAGCGATTGCCGGCAATATATTTCTCGCCGTCCGGAAAGGAATTCACCGTCAGCAAGCATTGATTCTCACATTTGCCACAACGAACGCAGGAGGTTTTTACTGCAAATTTATTTAAGGCTTCTAAGGACAGAAGCTGTGTCTCTTCCCCTTCCTGATAGCGTTCTCTTGCAATTAATGCTGCTCCGTAAGCGCCCATCAGCCCGGAGATATCCGGCCGAACCACTTCTCTGCCGGTAATCAGCTCAAAACAGCGCAGTACTGCGTCATTATAAAAGGTTCCGCCCTGTACAATGATTCTTTCCCCAAGCTCCTTCTCGTCCCGAATTTTGATTACCTTAAACAATGCATTTTTAATAACCGAGTAGGATAAACCGGCCGATAAATCCGCAATACTGAGGCCTTCCTTTTGAGCCTGCTTTACCTTAGAATTCATGAATACGGTGCATTTTGTACCCAGATCCACCGGTGACTTCGCGAATAATGCTGATTTCACAAAATCATTAAGGGTTAACTTAAGTGACTTTGCAAAGCCCTCCAGGAATGAACCGCAGCCTGAGGAGCAAGCCTCATTTAACAAGATGGAGTCAATAGCAGCATTCTTTATTCTAAGGCATTTCATATCCTGACCGCCGATATCCAGAATAAAATCAACACCGGGCTGAAAATGCTCTGCAGCTTTATAATGAGCGATGGTCTCTATCTCCCCGATATCAGCATGAAGTGCCGCCTTCATCAAGGCTTCTCCGTAACCCGTAGCTGCACATTTACATAATTTTGCTCCTTTTGGTAACTGTCCATATAGCTCCGCTAATATCTCAATTACCTTCTGCAACGGGTTTCCTTCGTTATTGCAATATCTCGAAAATAATAACTCACCTTTATCACCTACTAAAGCCACCTTCGTTGTAGTGGAGCCGGCATCAATTCCTAAGAATACCTGTCCCTGATAATCGGAGAGCTCTGCCCGTTCCACTCTTTCTCTGCTATGACGATTAACAAAGCTTTGGTACTCTGCTTCATCTGTAAATAAGGGCTCCAGATGTCTGATTCCTTCTTCCTGGCAGGCTATTATTTTTTCTGCCTGCTCCACCAGTTCTTCCAGCCTGAGATTCTTCTCCTGCCCGGTTAATAAAGCTGCACCGATCGCAGCATATAGCTGAGAATGCTCCGGTGTGACTGCATTCTCCTCGGACAACCCCAGACTCACCCGGAACCTTTCCCTTAACTCCGATAAGAAGGAAAGAGGTCCTCCCAAAAATGTAATTTTTCCTCGGATTGGCTTTCCGCAGGCTAAGCCTCCAATGGTTTGATTTACAACTGCTTGCAAAATAGATGCGGCGATATCTTCTTTTCGCGCCCCATCATTAATTAGCGGCTGGACATCCGTTTTTGCAAATACACCGCAGCGAGCCGCAATGGGATATATGGTGCGATGACCTTTTGCATATTCATTTAATCCTGCTGCATCCGTATCCAGGAGCACAGCCATCTGATCAATAAAGGCACCGGTACCACCTGCACAGCTGCCATTCATACGCTGTTCCATTCCACCTCGAAAATAGGTTATTTTCGCATCTTCTCCACCCAGCTCGATTACAACATCCGTTTGCGGAAGCTTGGTCTGAACTGCTTTGGAGCAAGCAACTACCTCTTGAACAAAGCTTAGTCTAAGCCATTTGGAAATCGATAGACCTCCTGAACCGGTCATGCTGAGCTTAACTGTAATATTTCCCATCGACTGATAGCAGCTTTTGATAAGCTCTATCACCGTTTTCTTAATATCTGACAGATGTCTTTTATATTCGCTGTAGATTAACTGATTGTTCTGATTGATTATCACAAGTTTTACTGTTGTTGAACCGATATCAATACCTGCTTTATACTGCTCCATTGCTCCACCTCCCATAGATGCTCTTAGTATGCTTCGTTTTTTATTCTTTGTTTCTTATCTGTATATAATCCTCTATATAAACTTTTCGATTAAATGAACGTAAAAATTACCATCTATGAATTATTTACAAATGAAACCAATTTTATTCGTAAAATAGGTAATACCTTGAAGTATTGGTAAATCAACTTAAAGTATTCGTAGTTTAAATATTTTAACCCAAGGTCGAAAAATCAACTTTACGAAATGAATACAAGTCTTTATAATAGAACTAGAAATACATAACTTTCAAAGGGGTGACTCTATGGCGAACAGGGATATTAAAAAGGATGTTAAGAAAAAGAAGAAAACTGATACAGCTCCATTGCCTTCATTAAAGCCAATGCTGCAACAGCCTGAAGTAATTAAGAAGACCAAAAAACATATTTAGCCAAAAGGCTGCCGGACAACTCCTAGGAAAGGAATTATCCGGCAGCCTTTTCTTATATAAAATACATCTTACTGCGATTATTACTGTTACCATTACTAATTACCAAGCTACTACTGGCCGTATTTATAAAAAACGACTATTTTCCCTGATTGTTTCTCAAAAAGATTCTTCCTGGAATAAACCTTTATTATATGCTTGTCCATACGTTTACTTAAGAAACAAAGGATGGGTGATGAAAGCTTTACACCTCGATTTACTAATGAGGTAATAATACAATTGTAAAAACGAAATACTCTCCACTCCAATTCCAGGCTTACTAATACTCTCCATCTCTTCATAATCAACCCCATTTCTCCTAATCTTTTGCGATTATTCTAAATACAGTTACAATGACTTATGTTTTTAGATATTAGTACTTCATCCGTCTTATTATGAGATATATGGCAATATTTCATTCATAAAATGTATTATACACTCAATTAATTACAATTTCAATTATTATTATGCAAAATTGTCAAATTTTCTCAATTTCTTTCCTCCCAAATATATACTCTGGAGGAAAAGTCCTGAAATAGTCGAACTTCTTCGTTATATCCAGTTCCGGCAAAGCTTTGCTTTAATTTAACGCCTGCTTGATTGAATACACTTCCGTAGGCAGCACAATATTGGCGGTAACTTCTTTTTGTAAATATAAACCCAACGCCTTCTCTTGATCAGAGGATACTACTAGCCATTGATAAATCCCTGCATCCCCATTTTTGATGCGATAATACTCTCCGAACTGTAGGACTTCCCTATATCTCTTATAAAAGCTAATCTGGTCTGCGATTGCTTTCTTTTCTTCAGAACCTAAGTCCACCAGATTTAACTCATAGCCCATCAACCCAAAGGCAGCCACTTCAAACCTGGTTTCCAGGGAGGTAATACGAAGTGTCTGATGATTAGGCGTAGCTGAAACATGGGCACTGATCACCGTCATCGGATATCCAAAGCTATAGCCTGTCTGTATCGCAGCCCTGCTAATTGCATCCGTATTGTCACTTGCCCATATTTGAGGCATATAGCACAGCATTCCAAGATCAAAACGATTTCCGCCGGATGCACAGCTTTCGAATAAAATTTTAGGAAACCGCTTGGTTAGCACCTCTAAAATTTGATACAAGCCTAATACATAACGGTGACTGAACTCCTTTTGACGCTCCTTACTAAGAGACAGCGAATATCGATCAGAGAAGATCCGGTTCATATCCCATTTCACATAGGTAATATTGGCGCTGGAAAAGACCCGGGTCATTTCTTCTATAATATAATTACATACCTCCTGCCTGGTCAAATCCAAAATCATCTGATTCCTGCCCAAAGAATGCTCTGCCCCCGGAAGCTTTACCGCCCAGTCAGGATGAAGCCGATAGCAATCGCTATCCTCATTTACCATCTCCGGTTCCACCCAAATCCCAAAATCCATCCCCATATTATTGATCTTCTCTGCCAAAAGCTTTAGACCGCCTCTCAGCTTCTCCGTATCATCATACCAATCCCCCAGGGAGGAAGTATCATCATTTCTTCTTCCAAACCATCCGTCATCCAGCACAAACAGCTCTACTCCAAGCGCCTTTGCTTCCCTGGCCAGCTTAAGCAGCTTTCCATCATTGAATTTAAAGTAATTCGCTTCCCAGCTATTAATCAAGATTGGTCTAGGCCTGTTCTTCCAATCACCGCGAACAATATGATTTCGAATAAAATGATGCATATTATGACTCATTCCCGTGAAGCCCTGATGGGAATAAGTCATTACAGCCTCGGGAGCCTCAAAGCTGTCTCCAGACTTCAAATGATACCGAAACTCCGAGGGTTGAATCCCTTGAATTACTCTAAGCTTTCCAAAGCTATTGACCTCGCAGGCAGCATAATGGCTGCCGCTGTAGATCAAATTAAATCCGTAACAATCCCCGTACTCCTCGCTGGTTCCCTGCTTACTGACCATAAAGAACGGATTACATCGGTTACTGGATATCCCTGCCTTTGTATCAATTACTAGGATACCAGGCTTTGCTTCTATCTCATAACGATTCATCTCCCGTGCCCAGGCACCATGGAAGGAGGATACTATATAAGTATCCTCTACTAACTCCAGCTGGTTACTCATAATCCGTTCCAGCTCTATCTCTTGTCCGGATTCATTGACTACTGTTGCACTTCTGGTTATGACATTACTTTCGTAGAAGGCGGAATAGGTTAGGATCAAGGCGATTTGATAGTTTTTATCATACAATTCAATCTCTAAGCTAACACCCTCCTTGACTTCAAGGTTTGTGCTGAAATCTTGATTTACCTCCAGCCTTGTGTTG
>JAQZBD010000040.1 GCA_029239235.1 Herbinix sp. | reverse complement strand
ACCCCTTGATCCACATGGCTGCCGGGATGAAAATTATATAAATTGTTCGGCAGAAACTCCATTCGCTTCAAGTCGTCCTCCATGGTGGCGTAAGCAAATTCACGGGTTTTAGCGTCATGGGATCCTGGGTTAAGGGTATAGGGCGCATGAGCCAGCAAGGGTCCAAAGGAATGCTCCCTTGCTAAATCACATAGCCTCTGGGTATCTGCTGGATCGATTGCCTTAGCTTTACTGCCCCGGGGATTACGCGTAAAAAACTGAAAGGTATTTGCGTCTATGCTTAATGCTTCCTTACCCATAGCATAAAAGCCCTTTGAAACGGATAGATGACAACCTAATTTCATCATAACTGTGATTCCTCCTAAATCATTTTGCTCTTGTATATTGAACAGGCCATTCCAGCTCCTCATTTAATTCCTTTGCAGCTTGAAGAGGCCAATAGGGATTTCTGAGTAATTCTCTTCCCAGGAAAATAAAATCTGCTCTTTCATTTTGCAGAATCTCTTCCGCCATCAGCGGTGAAGTGATAAGTCCTCCGGTGATGACACTCAGCTGAGTACTGTTTTTTATGGTCTCGGCAAACTTTGTCTGATAACCTGGATAAACCTTCATGGTAATATTAACAACTGCTCCTGAACTCACATTGACCAGATCAATGCCTTCCTTCTTCAGCGCATTCAATATGCTGGCCATATTATCGTCATGGTTGCCGCCTTCTGCATAATCTTCTGCGGAAACTCTCACAATGATGGGCTTTTCCTTAGACCATACGGTCTTAATTTCCTGAAGTATCTCTTTTAAAAACCTTGCACGGTTTTCTTCACTTCCACCGTACTCATCGGTTCTCTTGTTTGTTAGGGGTGATAAAAATTCACTGATTAAATAGCCATGGGCTGCATGGATTTCGATCGTATCAAAGCCGGCTTGATCTGCTCTTCTTGCAGCCTCTCGAAAGGCAGTGGTGACGGTTTTGATGTCTTCCTTCGTCATTTCCACCGGGACTCTGTATTTTTCACTGAAGGCAATGGGGCTCGGAGCTATACTGGGCTCGGATAAAACCTCTGACTTTCTGCCGGCATGCCCTAACTGTATACCAACCTTGGCACCCTGCTTCTGGCAGGCTTCCACAACCCGTCTTAACCCTTCCACCTGCTCATCCTTCCATAAGCCAAGATCTCGGTCAGTGATTCGTCCCCTGCTTTCCACCCCGGTTGCCTCAAAAATGATTAACCCAACTCCACCGACAGCTCTGGTTGTATAATGGACAAAGTGCCAGTCGCCTGCAATTCCATCCTCCGCAGTGTACATACACATGGGCGGCATTACAATTCTGTTTTTTAATTCCATACTTTTTAGTTCAAATTTACTGAATAGTTTTGTCATAGCACTTCCTCCATATTAAATGACTTCAACAGGATAAATCCTTTTTTGATTCACTTGTTGAGAACATGAGACATTATAACTTCTGCTTTATTATATTACCATAACATATCCTCTATGATCAAACTGCTAGAGCAAAAATACTATCTAATAATTTATCCATGTAATTGATTTAATATCCCATTAAAATTAAGATTTACGTGAAATCATGATAATTTTAAAGTCGATATCCAATCTCATTCTGATTACAATTACTTTAAGAAATATTTGTTGTAGCAATAAATAAACTGATTGAAGATAAAACCTATGACATTAATAATCACGAAGAACGAAGTAAATAATCGCGAAGCTTATCTAAAGCTTGCAACTGCATTTGCAGCAGAAGCCTGTCATGACAAGGGCTGTCGTGATATGAGGGTATTTATTGATGATAAGGAAGGTGATTATGTAACCTTTGTTTCTCTTTGGGATAGTAAAGATGATTTTTCCGCTCATTGTCAGGGAGAAACTTTCGCCAAGTATATCCCTCAGCTGAGCCCATATTATGTAAGCGGAACGGATACTTTTCTATCAATAGTAAAATAATAAGTTAATCTAGTATTTATTTCAAACTAATGCACAGGTCATTAATACAATAAAAAAGCCAATCAACTGATTGACTTTTTTATTTATTCTAAATTTCCCTCATCTCTGGCTTCTACATCTTAATTGAATAAACAGACGAAAACTTACTGTATATCTTTTTCTTACCCACTATTCTATATGACCTAACCTTATAATAGTAGGTTTTACCCTTCGTTAATCCGTAATTGATATAGTGCAGGGAGGTAGTGGATTTTACTAATCGGTAGGATTCTTTTAGTGAAGAGGTTCTATAAACCTCATAGCCTGATGCACCACTAACCTTTTTCCAGGTAAATTGAGCTGTGCCGGATTTAACCTTTACCATTTTAGTATTACTTGGTATTGCAGGTACGGGCATAACACTTCCAACAGAAGAAAAGCTTCCATATACCTTCTTTGTTCCCTGATATCTGTAGGCTCTTACCTTATAATAATAAGTACTTCCTGTTGTTAAGCCTGTATTGGTAAAGGATCTTGCTGTTGTCTCCTTAACCTTTTTATAGCTTCCTGTCTTCGTACTTGCTCTGTACAGTTCATAACCGGAGGCACCACTAACCGCTCCCCAGATAATCTTAGCTCCATTATATCCGGCCGATGCCGTAGCTAATGTGCTGGGCTTGTTAAGCTTAACAACAACAGTACAGTTAGCCTTCTTTCCATCTCCGGCAATTGCAGTGACAGTAGCCGTTCCTGTTCCAACCGTCTTAATCTTTCCCTTTGAATCAACTGTGACTATTGATTTATTACTGCTTTCCCAGATGATTGTCCTATCATCCTTTGCATTAATAGGATTAAAGGAGGATACTGTTAAACCTTGACTACTGGTTCCAAGATACAGCTCAAGGCTCTTCTTATTCAAGGTAATGCTATTGATATCGGATGCAACATTTACTATACAGGAAGCAGAAAAGGAACCACTTTTAATAGTAATTGTTGCCTTACCTCTTTTTAATGCAGTTATATTTCCATTTGAACTACTTATAATAGACTCATCTGAGGATGTTATTGTAACTTCATCTGTAGCATCATAAGGTAAAATCGTATACTGTAGTTTCTGTGTCTGCCCCACAACTAGAGGAATCTCCTGCTGTGATACCTCAATCGAGGTTGTTGAACTTTTTACTGACACCGATATAGTAGTAGAATAAGACCCTACATTTGCAGTAATCATAGTTTTACCTGACTTAAGAGCTGTGACTATTCCGTTTTCAACCTTTAAAATACTCTCATCTGCACTCACCCAAGACACTGTCTTATTATCCGTTGTATCCATAGGGTCAAGGGATACAGCAATTTTTTTGCTTTCACCCTTATATATATTAATCGTATCATAATCAGAGAAGATTCCCTTTAAAGGATTATTCACCATAACCTTACATACCGCGGTTACTCCTTGTGTGGTTGCAGTTACGATTGCCGAACCGCTTCCTTTTGCATAAATACGTCCTTGCTCCACGGTAACAACAGAACTATTGGAGCTTTTCCAAGTAATTGCTTTATTTGTTATATTTGCTGGTGTAAAACTCAGGGAAAGCTTAGTTGATTCACCCTTATTCAAGGACACATCATTGTTTGTGAATACCATGGATGTTGGGTTAACCGAGATTCCATCAACAATAATACGGCTGGTGGTTGAATATTTTCCCATAACTGCTGTGATATCAGCCTCACCGGCTCCAACCCCTGTCACATTGCCGGTAGAATCAACTGTCACCACTGACTTATTAGAACTACTCCAAGTTATGGACGAGGAAATGTCGGAGGAATATTTAGGGTAAAAGATTGGCTTTAAAGAGACTGTCTCATTCACCTTAATATTCATAACATCTTCTGCAAAGCTCATTTCCTCTAACGCTATTGATATGATTTGATAATGTAACGGATAGTTCTTTGCAAAATATCCTTCTGCGAAGGAATTCTTATATACCATTACCCCTGTATAAGGGAATTCACCAAATCCAATACTGGACACTCCACTGGGAATTTTAAGGGGGCGTAAATTTTCACAGCCATAGAATGCAAAATTTCCAATGGAGGCCAGTCCATCAGGAAGACTAACGCTAATCAGGCTCGTACAATAAAAAAAAGCATAGTTTCCGATTGAGCTTACATTTTCCTGAATTCTGATGCTCGAAAGATTGCTGCAGCCAAAGAAGGTGAATTCTCCAATACTGGTTACATAATAAGGTATCTTAATATTGGTTAAGCTCTTACAATTATAAAAAGCATAGGATTCTATCGTTCTTACAGCATCTGGGATATGTATATTGTTCAGACTGCTGCAATTATTAAAAGCTGAGCTTCTTATTATAGTAATGCTCTCCGGCAAGCTAACAAAGGTTAAATTAGTACAATCTCGAAATAATCCATTTTCAATCGTGGTTAATCCCTCAGGTATGATAATACTTGTAATGCTGTTGCATCCCCCGAATGCACCTGCTCCGATGGAAGTCACTCCCTGAGGTATTGAAATACCGGTCAGCTTCTCACAATTGCTAAATGCATTATAGCCAATGCTAGTTAATTTATCAGGTAATTTCATGCTGGATAGATTGCTGCAATTGTTGAAGGCCATATTTCCGATATAAGTAATTCCATTCGGCAAGTATATACTGCTTATGCTAATACAGCCCTCAAAAGTACCAGCTTCAATACGGGTTACCTTTCCCGGTATATTCACATTCGTGAGACTGGTACAGTTATTAAAGGCATCCTGACCGATCACTGTTACTGTCTCAGGCAGTGTAAGACTTGTCATTCCTGTAGCAGCCCGAAAAGACCCTGCGTTCACTTCCACAACATTGTATATCATGTTGCTATTGGTAACAGTGGATGGTATGACTACATCACCTGATAATTTCTTATTTACTTCTTCTGAGTATATGACTTGTGCTCTACCATTCTCTGTTACTGTTGGTTCGCTAAGTACTCTATAGGTAATTGTTTGACCTTCATTCGTATATTGGAAGACACTGCCAACGTATGCATTTGTTGACCCAGTCTTCATTATCATAAGCAGAGTAATCGTGAATAATATTACCGGGAGAACTTTACCTTTCATATTCCTGTTCCTTTCCTCTACATCCCTTGGTTACTGGTCTGCATTTCACTTCAGATTATAATTCCAGATGTGAAATAGTATCAATTGTCATACTATTTTATTGTAACATACTTTCCTTAGACATCAATCGGGAATGATTTACAATTCGAATGATACTCTTTTTATCATAAGGATGGAACTAGTTAGTCCACTTTTTAATATCATATTTGTAAACAGATAAGTAAATAAGCAGGCGTATTTTCCTGCCATGAATAAAAAATCTCTTACACTACCTGTTTTCGTAGTGTAAGAGATCTCATAAAAATGATGTTAAATTAATGTTTTCTTGGGATTGTATTTTAGCCTTTCAGTATTTAAAAAAATAATTCCCTTTTTCTTATGAACCGGCTTATTTAAAATTCCAGCAGATGAGGTAGCCCCTGTTCTAATTGTAACTCCAGGCGCGCCCCAGCGTACTCTACAATGCACCTTACATCTTTCTTGCTCGTGAGTCTGGCATACACTAACTTTCCACTCTCCCATTTCATGTCAACAGTTATATTTCCTCTGGCGCGAAGACCACTGATCTCACCGGTCATCCATTCGTCTGGAAGCGCCGGTAAAAGCCTGATAATACCTTTTTGACTTTGCAATAGAACCTCTGCGATACAGGTGGTTAATCCTGTATTCCCGTCCAACTCATAGACATGGTCAAAGGCTCCTGCTCCTCTGGTAGGCGGATGATACACCATATGATTCGGTTCCAGTAAATTCTCTAACATACTCTTCATATGTCCGTAAGCCTGATCCCCATGTAGCAATCTTGCTTCGTACAGCATCAGCATTGATCTTGCCCAGCCAGTATCTTCCCAATTCTCGATAGGATTAAGCTTTGCCTGCAATGTCTTTTCTGCAGCCTCACAAAGCTGTGGCGTATCCTCCGGGTTAATCTGGGAAAAAGGATACAGACCCAACAGATGGCTGGTATGCCTATGCTGAGGATCAGCTTCCTCTAAATCATGGTTCCACTCAGCAATAGTACCCTGAGCTGTGATTTGATAAGGCTGCAAAAGCTTCGTCTTTTCACATATCCGTTTGTAAGACTCATGACTCAAACCTAATAGGTTGCAGCTTTCCTGATATACCTGGAACAATTCCCGTATCATCAGTATTTCATAGGTGCATCCGTTACTAATTTGATATGGCTTGCCCTCATAAAGGAAACTATTCTCCGGTGATATGGACGGCCCACTCGTATAAAAACCAGTTTCCTCATCCAGAAATATGTACTGCTCAAAGAATTCCACTGCTGACTCAAGCAGCGGCATAAATTCCAGCTCTAGGAACTTTAAATCATTGCTATAGAGAAAATGTTCCCACATCTGCATCATTACCCATATCCCACCGGTAGGGCAGGGAGCAATAGGAGAAGCCCAATAAGGTGCGGCAAATCCCCAAGCATTAGAAACCAGCTCGCCGACCCAGCCTCTCAAGCCATAGGATTCTCTGGCAGATACGGTGCCGGAAGGCATCAGCTCCTTCGTGATCCATTGAAATAAAGGCTTCGTGGTTTCGCTTAGGTTAACGGCTTCCGATGGCCAATAATTCATCTGGGTATTGATATCTAAATGCATATCACAGGTCCAGCCAATCCGGCAAGCCACATTATCATTCCATACCCCTTGCAGATGCGCCGGCAGCTTGGAATCCTCCCTTGAGCTGGATAAAAGGAGATAGCGACCATACTGGAATAGGAATGGAATTTGTTCAACATACTCATCCTTTCCCTTCAGCTGAAAATCCACTCTATCCATGTATTGACTGATATCATCTTTATGCCTTAGTTTTAGCTGGGAATATTCCTTCCCCAGGCATTCCTGTACATGACTTACTACTTCCTGTAGCATTTGCTCCTTATTGCTGTCCAAGGTTCTTTTAAAATCCGTTAGGATATCTGCATACAGCTTAATTACTGTTGCGCCTTCAATAACAATTCCATCCGTATCAGCACTACAGCTTCCATCCGTTACAATGGCAGCATGACCTACCGCCATTACCCCCGACAGACTGTCACAGTGCAAAGTTTCATAAGCATAGCAGGTAAAGCTTAAAGACGATTCCTCATAATGCACATCCCCGTATTCATTGGCTGGCTGAAAGGATATTTTAACCTTATCTCTTCCGCTCAACCTGATATGATCAATGAGAATATGATCCGGATGGGATAGAAACATCTCCTCCTGATACTTAAAACCTTCCTTCGAAAAGGAACTGGTAACCATTCCTGTACTAATAGTAAGGCTTCTCTCATATTCAGAGACCTCTTCCGGTTGAAATCCATAATCCACCAACAATTGTCCCACAGGAAGATTGGTTCCATAATTATTGCGGACACCTATGAATGCTTCCGCTTCCTCATGTACCTTATCATATTCGCCTTTAGAAGCAAGTTCTCGCATCCTATAAAATGCTTGGTCTGCACCTCTTCTATTATCAACGTCACTCTTTTCTCCACTGAAAAATGTATTCTCCGTCAGTTCGATCCGGTTTACAGGCAAACTGCCATAAACCATTGCACCCATATGCCCATTGCCAATAGGGAACGCTTCTCCCCATCGGGTAGCCGCTTCCTTCTTAATTAGCTCCAAAACTTCATCTCCTTTCTTTTCACGGTGACAGGCGTGACAGGGGGACGGGGTTGTTGTCACAATCTGTGACAACAACCCCGTCCCCCTGTCACGCGCCTCTGTCAGCTATTCTTTCACTGCACCAGAAGTTAAGCCTCCCACAATATATCTCTGTCCAAGCAGATATACCACAATAACGGGTAAACAGGTCAGAATAATATCTGCATAAATATAATTCCAATAATTTTTATTCTTTCCAAAGAACTGATAAACCGACATCGTCATAGGGAACAGCTTACTATCACTGGATAAATACAACGGTGTTAAGAAGTCATTCCAAACACTCATAAACTGCAGGATAAAGCAGGTTACCAGAGTCGGCTTTAGCAAAGGTGTAATGATGATAAAAAATAGTTTCAAAGGCCCTGCCCCATCAATAACAGCAGCTTCATCCAGTTCCACCGGAACTGAGAGAATGAAGTTACGGATGGTGAATACACAGAAAGGTATCATAGAGCTTATAAATACGATTAAAATTCCCATTCTGCTGTTGGTTAAATTAAATACATTCAGAACCTTAATTAAGGTAACGTAGTTCACAGGGAAGAACAAGCCGCAGAGAATAAAATAATATAAGAAATTATTAATCTTCGTACGATTTCTACAAATTACAAAAGCCGCCATTGCACAGGTCACTACAGCAATTGTAGTTGAAATGCCTGCATAAAATACACTGTTGAAGAAACCTCGGATTAACCTTCCTTTTTCAATTACTTCAATATAGTTGCTAAAGAACCACTCTGTAGGAAGGGATAATTTCATTCTTGCTGCTTCACCTTTTGATTTAAAGGAATTTATCAGTACCATGTAGAATGGAAGTATAACGATTATACTAAGAAACAGACAAACGAGCTGTTTTAATACTTTATTTGCGAGCTGCCTCATTATTGTTGTACCTCCTTCTTACCCATAATCCTTACAACAAACACGCCAATCACTAATGTAATAAGTAGTAAGACGGTATTGAGTGCCGTTGACATTCCGTATTGACCATTGGAATAAAGCTGATAGGAATAGGTTGTAATAACCTCTGTTGCATGTCCAGGACCACCATTGGTTAATACATAGATGATATCGAATACCTTTAAACCATAGGTGATACCAAAAACAAAGTTAATCATAATAGCGCCGGATAACATTGGCAGGGTGATGTGCCTTAATCTGCTCCAGAAACCTGCACCATCGATCTGTGCTGCTTCATAATAGGAATGTGGTATTGTATTTAAACCGGCAAGGAAAATGGTCATTACATAACCGATACCTCTCCATGCGTCCACGCCGAAAATTGATTTCCATACAAAATCTAAATCAGATAACCATTTCTGCTTTAAAAATCCAAGCTGCAATGTCTCAAGTGCCATATTAAGTAAACCTGTATTATAATTTAAGATTGACTTGAAAACCAAGCCGATGATTACAAACGGAAGAATTGATGGTAAGTAAAAAAGTGTTCTGTAAAGCCCTTTTCCCTTAACACCCTCCTGCAATAAAATAGCTAAAAATAAAGCCGGAATTAATTTAATAATATTTGATATTACGGTAAACATTAAAGTGTTTGTAATACCTGATACATAATCCTTATTTGATGTAAAAATATCTATGTAATTTTGTAATCCAACAAATTTAACTCCCGTATTGGCACTATACGCACTCCAATCCGTAAAGGAATAAAAAGCACCCAGTAAGCTTGGTATCAAGAAGAAAATCACATATGCTATCAAAGGAATTACCAAAAACCATTGTGGGTAAATTCTTTTTTTATTCACAATATACCTCCATTCTGCTGTCGCATCTAACCAATGTGAATATCAGTAATCAGAAGCCGCATTTATATTTCTGGTCAAACGCTATACTTCGCGACCTTCGTCCTGTTTCACACTTATATATTTTTCACTTTCTAAAGATAGCGCAGAGGCTATTAGGCCTCTGCACCAACTAGTCAGTTCATTGAATTAATTGCCCCAAGCAGAATCTCCGGCTGCTTTCGCTGCCTCAGCTCTGTTTGCATCCATATTCTTAAGAACATCATTTGCTTCAATTTCTCCTAAGCAGAAGGATACCATATCAGCACCAAAATTCATCCAATAGTTATTTGTATACTTTGTTGCTGTCTGAAGAACACCAATCTCCATCTTTTCTGCTGGAATTGTTGACATGAATGCTTCTTCTTCCGGTAACCAATGCTGCTGTACATTTGCATCAATAACATCCATATTAGTATACTGAGGTGAGTTGTCAAGAATTTCCTGCATGCTCTCTGTTGTTGTTACGAAGGAGAAGAATGCCTTAACTAAATCAGGATGCTCACTGGATGCACTACCAAACATAGTAGGGCCGCCTGGATTTGTAGGGAAATAGGTGTTATCACCCAGAGGGATAAGGAATAAACCAAATTCATCAGCAGTTCCTGTTTCTTCCTGGATTTGTTTGATATAACTGGAGTTAGCCATAGCCATAGCAATATTTCTATCGCCAAAATCATTCGCCATATTTGTACTGTCAGTACCAATCCAGTCCTCGCCAAAATAACCCAAGTTTGCTAATTCCTTAAATTGCTCAAGAACTTCAAGCATCTTTGCATTATCTGCAAATGTTGCTGTATTGTTATTTAAACCATCATATAAACCAGGAGTTGCTTCTTCATAAACCCCACCGATCTGGAAGAAGGACAACTGATGCTGCCATCCGTCAGCACCTGGAACGAACCAAGGTGTGACACCTTTTTCTGCGATTTTAGCACATAAATCTTTAAACTCTGCATATGTAGCAGGAATTGTCCAGCCATTTTCATCAAATAAAGACTTGTTATACAGCATGACATATTCCGGAGAATTATGCCATAATTGTAAACCGAATAATTTGCCATTGAAAGAACAGGATGCCAATCTTGCTGTTGGCATTACGCTTGCCCATTCAGCGCCTGTGAAATCAAGGCAATATTTTTCCGGATCAACAATCTGTGATCCAATCGCAAATGGATCTGACTGAATCCAAAAGATATCTGTTAAGGTATCTGTGGATAATTTTGACTTTAAAATGTCTGAATACTGATCTGCAGGAATTGTCTGTAAATCTACTGTAACCCCATATTCCTCTTCAAATCTTGCAATTGTTGCATCATATCTGTTGTCCATCCATCCAGCAGATACTAAAATACTGAGCTCCTGTCCCGCAAAATCCGGAGTCTCTGACTCAGGTGCTTCTGTTACTTCTGTTTCCTGTGATGTGTCCGGTTGGTTTTCTGTACCGGTAGATACATCGTTACCTTTGCCGCAACCCACAAAAAGAAATGTTGACATACTTACGCATAAAACTAAAGCCGCAATTTTCTTAAACATTAATAACCCTCCCTTATATTTTGTCTTATGTTTCAAAGACATTTTGTTTACATAGTGAATTATATCAAATACGCTACCCGCCAGCTATGCACTTTTTCATTAACTTTTTGGACTATCTTTACATTTCGATATATTCATTTGTACTTTTATTGTTCAAATGTTATAATGTCAATATCCCCGCGAAAGGTGTATTCTTGACATATGAGATATCATAAACTTCAAACAAAGTTCTTTTTTGCATATTTTGTACTTGTTGTGTTAATCCTATTATTTTTTAGCATCTTTTTTTATAAGAACGTTTCTGACCAACTGATTACCAGAGGCCTGGATTCTCTCTTCACTCTTAATAGCTCCTTTGAGGATCAGATTGATTCTGTCATAGCAGATATGGACGCAGTCTCCATTAATATCAACTATAGTAGTTTGGTAAAAGAAAAGCTGGACTCTTCCTTTCATTTGGATACCTCCAGAAATTCGCTTAAAAGTCTGGCAAGCCTTTTTGTGACGATTAACGGTGCAGATATTAAGGTAGACCAGATGTATCTATATGATTTGAGCGGTAATATTTTAAAGGTTGGCATAAAAAACAATACCAATCAAATAGAAAAGATAGATATCGCTACCCTCCCTTGGTGGAACCAGGTAATGGCTTTGGACGGAAAAAAATTAATCAGCAACGCTTATTATTCTTCTGCCCTATCTACTGCCTATAAATATTCAGATTACTATATTTCCGTTTACCGAACCTTTGAAAATCAATTTAGCACAGTAGTCGGAGCTGTTGAAACCGTGAAACGCTGCAAAACTATATTCAAATCCTTCAATCATTATAATAAAACAACAGAGGATCCTGCCAGTATCTACATCTATGCTCCGGACGGTTCCTTAATCTATCCTTATAATTTATCTGATGAGGAAAAAAGCTCCATGTTTCATTATTCCTCCTTTATCAGTGAGGATGCCGGAACCACAGATATCGTTAATGAAGTTACCGGACAGAAAGAGTATCTTGCTTATAGTCATTCTGCTTACACTGACTGGACCTACGTTACTGTACAGCCAGAAAGCTATATATTAAAGCCCGTTAACCGCTTATTGAACATTTTACTCTTGTTCACCCTTGGACTACTTGCTGCGTCACTGGTTGTCTCCTATTATTTATCAAGAAGCCTGACAAAACCGGTTAAACATCTGAAGCATATTGTTCAACGTATCGAAATCGATACCTTAGGTAAAGAAAACACTACTGATTATCCGATGCCATATATCGAACTACATGAATTATATACGGCATTCCATCATATGAGCGAAAAGCTTAAGGTATCTATGAATGAATTAATTGATTCCAGACAGCAGGAATTGAAATCACGAACCTTGGCTCTGCAATCACAGGTTAATCCTCATTTTTACTACAATACACTGTATAGTATTATCCTGCTGGCGGAGAATGACCAATCAAAGGAAGTAATTATGGTCTGTCGTAATCTCTCCAACATGATGCGCTATATTACAGATACCAATCAGTCAAATGTCAGCATTCGTTCGGAGATTGATTACCTCCAGAAATATCTCTATTGTATGAAGGTAAGATATCAATCCAGTTTGAGCTATTCCATTGATGTTGACGATATTCTCCTTGATTTAGCAGTACCCAAGCTAATCATTCAACCCCTGGTTGAAAATGCGCTCAAATATGGAACCAGCTGTGCACCCCCTTGGAATATCTCTATCGTTGGACGCGTCGATGAAACTCACTGGCAGATTGATGTGATTGATTCCGGTACAGGCTTTACCGATGAGGCGATACGAACCATCGCCGGCCGAATTGAAGAAGTGAATAATAATCCCGGTATGCCGGAAATGCAAATTAACGGCCTTGGCATTATTAACGTATATTTACGTTGGAAGATATTCTGTCAGGATACTATGATATTTAACTATGGTAATACACCGGAAGGTCACGGAATGATGTCCATCGGTCAGAGGATATCATTACAAAGAGAGGAGAAAGAAGAACTATGAAATATACCGCTATCGTAGCAGAGGATGAGGAATTATTGCTTCATGGTCTGGTAAAGAAAATTGAAAGCATGAATGTTAACTTTAAAGTAATCGGTGAAGCCCAGACTGGCTTGCAGGCCTATGAGCTGGTGAAGGAGCTTTCACCGGACTTGGTTATCACGGATATCCGGATGCCTGAGATGGACGGTATTACCCTGCTCAAAAAAATCAGAGAGAAATATCCTGCTATGAACTTTATTATAACCAGTGGTTATTCCGATTTTGAATATGCAAAAAGTGCGATTCATCTTCAGGTCAGCGAATATCTGCTAAAACCAATTGATCCTGACGAATTAAGGGATGCGCTAATTAAGCTGCAAAATAAATTTGAGCTTCAGCAAAGCTCTTTTAATGATATTTTTAATTCCTGTACGGCTCATAATACTCCGAGCCAGATTGCTTCCCTTTTAAAGGATTATCTAATTCAGAATTATAATCAGGATGTGAACTTTAACCTGATTGCTAATAATATGAGTTATAGTCCCGGTTATCTGACGAAGATCTTTTATGCCTGTTATGACTGCAGTCCTTCCAAGTATCTGATCTCTCTGCGAATTCAAAGAGCCCAGTATCTTTTATCCCATCATCCGGATTTGACAATTCGCCAGATTGGGGAAAGCATCGGGTATAGTGATCAGGGGTATTTTAGCCGGATATTTAAGAAGCAGACGGGATTAAGTCCGTTGGAGTACAAGGATAGAGTGTAATTTTTATTATTCTTTAAAATATTTCAAGACATATGTCTCTTTAAATTTTATATGAAAATTTCTGATATAAAGGAACAATTTGTTATTTATAATCGTCTAACCTGCAGAAATAAATATTATTTATAAAAGGAGGCATTTAAAATGAAGAAATTTTATTCATTCATTATTATGGTTTTAGTATTCACCTTACTAACAAGCACGACCGCATTTGCCAGTAGTGCAAAATCCAATATCAAAGTAACTGTAAATAATAAAACAGTTCAATACAATGTTAAGCCTTATATTAAAGGTAAAGATGTTATGGTACCTTTGCAGCAAACAGCGCAGTCTTTCGGTGCTAAAGTTACCTGGGATAAGAAAAGTAAAACAGCGTGGGTTAATTTTAATTTATGAATATTGAAATTACCCCGGGAAAAAAAGAGATTTATATTCATAGAGATGCTGATTTTTCAGGCATTCCTGAAGTAGTAAAATTAAACACTCCAATCGTGAGGGTTAAGGGCAAAATTGTAGTTCCTGCTATTAAATTTTTTGGTAGTATGGGTATGTCGGTTACTTGGAATAGCGAAAAGCGTATTTTATCAATCTCAAGTAGTCCTTTGTCGGATTGTGAAGTTGCCTATGAAAATATTCCCGCTGATTTTATCAAAGGAAATGAAAACTTGATGACCTGGTATAATGAAAATAATATGAAACCAGGAATCAGCTACAAAAGAGACGGAGAATATGTTTACGTACTCATCGGCGCAGGTGAGAAACCAACTGGGGGATATACGATACAAATTGATAAGATCTTTTTTAGCTCTGTTGATACTGTATCAATAAATGCGAGAGTAAACCCTCCCGGAGATAATGTCAGAGTCATAATGATGATTACTTATCCATCTACATTAATCCGGTTTAAATCAGATACCGTAAAAACTGTTATTGGTGATATCATAGATGTAAATCCTTCCGACAAGGAAAAGTGGATTACTATGGATTCGACTACGGTATCAAAAATGGAATTATATGGCCTGGATAATGTAAAGCTTAAAGATATCACTGGTTCAGACAGCAAAGCGATTATATCATCATTTGCAGAATCGATCATTGATCCAAATCCCTATGTTAAAATGATTGCAGGAAATGTACTCAAAGCAACTATGAAGGATGGCTATATTCTCACCTTTACGAGCTACGGTTCTAAAACTAATGTTATCGTAAACTTTGAAAAAGATGATGATAACAGATCCTATCATCTTGTCGCTCCTGCTATTGCAGAAATTTTACTAAGAAATGATTAATTTAAATTTAAGGGGCTGTAACATACAGCCCCTTAGGTATAATACTATCGTTGAAATCGACGCAATATCTAATTATTATCTGAATTTATTAATATAAATTTTTCTGATTACTATACTATCAGTGATGATTCAATGAAATTACGAACTCAATGATAATGATACCTTATCTTTGCAAACATATCCTCCAAAATAATCCGACTGTCTATATTATGATATACGCGTACTGTTCTTTCATTACCTTTGCTTACTTTTGCATAAAATGGCCAATGTTCATAAGTATTGGCACATTCTTTCTCATTTACACGAAGTAAATTCTGCATTAAATAATGACCTATATCACCGCAAGTACCAATTCGATCGAATAATTCATGGAATGACACTTCCATCATCGTATAAGCACTCATCGGAATTTGCCATAATTCAATTGGTGATGCTATGATAACATTAGCTGCATTCAAGTCATTTTTCGCATTAAAATCCAACATACCTTTGGGATATTCACCACCACCAATCTTAAAAAGTGCATCGGTTATACTCCTAGTGAATATCGAAAGAATCTGAAAAAGGGATGACAAGGGGAGGGGGACTATATTCATCTGGACTTGCCTTACCATCCGGCATTTGCCAAGTGCAGGCAAATACCGGATGCCGGTCTGCGCCAGCTGAACATAGTCCCCCTCCTCTTCCTTGCTGTAGTTTTTTATTGATGAACCATTGTTTTCCATAGACTTCATTTATCGTTAGCTCTCACCGTTACAAATACCTATGGTTCGTATCAAAGGATTTCGCTTTATCTCGGCTCTCTGATCCTGATTCAACATATTTCAAATAAACCATTCTTCAGTGATTAATTTTAGGCCTAGGCTCTTCAAAAAAGGGCATGTTGCAAAACTACCTATTAGCTAGTTTTGCGACAGCCCCTTACAAAGCTTCTATTATTTTCCTTACTTCTTCCTCATCTATCTCATCGTATGCTTCATAAACCGGACTGTCAGGAAAGAAATACTGCGACATTATTCCGGATCTCACCCAGCCCCGTTCCTTAACATATTTATAACTTTTGCTACCCTCAGAACGAACAATAGTACCTCTGTGTTCACGGTCATTTAAAACGTAGTATTTCACTTGTTTTTCACCCTTTCAATATTTTTAGGAAAGGTTAACTTACTCGATAGTTCAATCATTTTATCTTCAATTTCTAGGTATTCCTCTGATTCATCATCAGCAATTTTTCTCTGCCGCTCATACAGCTCATGAAGCTCTCCATTTTTTAAATCAAAGCTCTCTTTTGTATGATACTGTATCTCAAATATCTGTCCATTAGGATCTTTAATAAATGTATTCATGCCATTGTAAGAACTGCCGGTCCCCCAAGTATTCTTAACCCTCACTGTATTGTATCCTTCATGTCCAAACTTATCAATAGCCAGAAACGTCTTATCCACTAAACTATTCGAATCAGCTCCTAATGTATAACGAACTATATCCTTGATCTCATATCCATTGCCATCTGGAGTATAATTCTTTTCAATCTTTTCGAGAAAGGAGGACTTAGATTTGATGCGATATTTTAACCCTAAAATATCCATACCTATAGACTCAGCAACTTTCTTGACATGATTGGTAATCTCTGGTTCATTTATTAATGCTTTATTATAATAACTCATACCCTTCGCCTGTGCTTTCAATATGCCATATTCAATTCCACCAGCGTATTTTAATTCCTGGAATTCATCAAATGTTTTTGGCAGATATTCCTCACCCAGTATATTCAGGTAACTTTCATATTGATGCTTGTCAGACTTACGATTCTTCCATTTCTTTTCGAAAAGTAAAGAGGCATTAACAAACAGCATAAGAAATGCGGCCAATATCGTGGCCGCATCCTCTTATATGTTCTTATTATATTTTGCCTGTCTACTTATTACTTCAAAAGACCCTTTTCTTTTAATTCTCTTACATAGCTTCCTTCAATATCACACCAGTTCTTCTCTGCATAATCCATCAATCTATTTGCCTGTTCCATTGACATTGGATTAAAGTATAAGAACAGTGCGTTAGTTCCGTATCTTGCGATAAGCTTATCAAGGCGTTCGATCCATTCTTCAACCTCGCCGGTGTATACCTTTACCCAAAGGCCTTTTCCTGCTGCTACTGCCTTGTCATAGATCTGATACCATTCTTCTATCGTTCCATCAGGACCATGATCACCGCTGGTCCACTGAAGCGCATCGATTGCTTCTACTTCCATTAAGGCATCCATGTGCTTGATTGCATCAGGACCATCCAAATGGTAAATGATATGATCCAGTCCCTTCGCCTGTTTGATTAAGGAATCCTTAATAAACTCATGGAAGTTATCCGGTGACATCATTGCTGAGAAATCGCATTGCAGCTTTACAGTTTTTCCAGGTCCCCAGATTTGGAATACGGTATAACAACTAGATCCATCTTCGTCTTTTACGATATCATAGAAGGTATCATAGTATTTCTGATATAGATTTGTAACCTGTTCAATACGGCGGGTAATTTCCTCTGGTTCGTCAATCATATCAAAGATCGTATTCTGTGCACCTCTCATGGAAGCCAGAACATCAATATTCTCCATAATATCAGGGATACCGATTAAGAAGTCATCCCCTGCCAGTTCCTTCACTCTCTTGAACAACTCAACGTGCTGCTTGAACCATTTGTTGTCAGGATCAAATTCTAAATCTTTATAATCCAACCAATCCTCAACACACTCATCAAACCATACGGTATCCTCATTGAACACGATTTCACTGCCTAAATATCCTGCCATGGAACCAGGTCCGAAATCCAGACTTATATTAGGGAAGCTTTCTCCCATGAATTCATGAGTCTCGCAAAAATAGCGGAAACGCTCTACCATTCTTTCTGCATCCTGATATTTATCGAACATGCTCTTTGGCTTTAACTCTGCTTCACGAGCAAGGTCACGTGCCTCTTCCTTCAGAGCCCAAACACACATCAGCGGTCTGCCGGTGTTCTCTCTCTTCCAATAGCTTTCCCATTTCTTTTTCGTTTCTTCCCAATTCTTCTTGTATAACATTTTACTACCTCCTTGATTGATCTCTGTTACATCGTAATATATTAATACCTGTCGGCTCTTCTATAGGTGTTGGCTCCACAACAGCAGTTCCAACAGCCGGCTTGGTTAAATAGCTTTTTTAACTCTAATTCTTATACTTTTAACTTTAAATGCTATATCTTTAACTTTAACTTTTATATCTATTTCTTAAGACTACGAATCCTATGATTATTTTGTTGACTCCTGGATCCTAGGTCACTACCTTAAAATTCAACCCCAGTTTATTTTGTAACTTTTAAAATCTCATACTTATGCTGTATCATCCCCGGAAAACTTCCGCGTGGTTCTGAAATTTCTAACTTCTGTTCCTGATCCAGCCATCTTAAACTTGTTACAGCATACTCTCCCTGCTCATAACAATAGTTATTGCCTGCGTCCTCATAGATCTCAAATTCTGCATCCTTACCGCAATAGACCTTAAGAACAATCGGAGCCTCCGGCACCTCATCAACATACAGCATTGCCTGAGTTGTCGGTAATATACTTCCTTCCTTGACATAGAGCGGAATTTTATCAATAGGCGCATCTGCCTTTATTGTCTGTCCGCCTTCATAATACTGGTTAGTCCAATAGTCATACCAGCCGTTTCCTTCCGGCAGATAAACCTCTCTTGTCTTTGCTTCCTCCAAAGGTTGCTCATCTTTTCCATGATACATCGGTGTTGTTACAGGGCAAACCATCAGATTATCCCCGAATAAGTACTGATCTTCAATAATTCTGGCCTTCTTATCCTTTGCATAATCAAAGGCCAGCATACGAAGCATAGAAGCATCATCCTTCCAAACCTTTGCTGCGGTGGAATATATGTATGGCATTAACTGATAACGAAGCTGATTTGCTTTTATCAGGGCATCATAGTACATTGCTCCTGCTGCTTCAAACTTCCACATCTCTCTTCTAAAGTCTGTACCGTGGCTTCTAAAGATCGGAAGAAAACATCCAAACTGGAACCAGCGGGTAAAGAGTTCTCCGTAAGCAGGATCTTCATAGCCCTTCTCATACTCACCATTCCAGAACCACTGAACACCTTTTTTCACAAAGAATGCTCCAATATCCAATGTCCAATAGGGAATACCGCTGGCACAGAAATTCAAGCCTGCAACAATCTGTTTCTTTAATGTATCCCAGCTTGCTGCAATATCACCTGACCATAAAATTGCTCCATAGCGCTGTTGTCCTGTATATCCGTTACGGGTCAAATTAATAACTCGCTTCTCCTGAGTTGCCTCTCTCTGACCTTCATAGATAGCTCTTGCATGATAAAGACCATAGGAATTGGTTAGCTGCGCCGGAATGTACTGACTGCAGGTATCAAAGAATTCCTGATACATGGTACTTGGCTCCGGCTTTCCGATATGACTCCATTCCGGTGTAAAAGGTTCACTGGAATCACACCACCAAGCATCCAAACCGTAGTCAAACAACCCTTCCTTTGTCTGCTTCCAATATAGTTTTCTGCCTTCCTCCTGATAAGGATCATAAATACTGCTAGCCTGGAGTAGTAGCTTATGCTCTGCAAATTCCTTATAGTTGTCACTTTCCTTACTCATATTTGGCCAAACTGATATCATAAGATTTGCATGGTTTTTATGAAGCTGATCCATCATTGCTGCCGGATCAGGAAAGCGCTCTCTATCAAAGGTTTTCTGTCCCCAAAGCTCCCCTTCCCAGGACCACCAGTCAAGTACAATACTGTCAAGTCCAATCTTCCTGTCCCTATGCTCCTGAACGATATCGCAAATCTCCTGTGCAGTCTCATATCTTTCCTGAGACTGCATAAATCCGAAAGCCCACTTTGGAAGCATAGTCGCTTTACCGGTTAATAACCGGTAGCCACGGATAACACCATCCATTGAGCCACCAAAGATAAAATAGTGATCCATCTCATAATCAGCTTCCGTATATAAATAGGAGCCATATCTTGTATCATTAAAAATCATTGGACTATAGGTATCTATCAGAATTCCATATCCCAAACTTGAAACTAACATAGGTACTGCGATCTTTAAATTTGCCTGATGAAGATACTGTGTGGTTCCCCTCAGGTTCAGATAGCCTTCCTCCTGCTGGCCTAAGCCATACAGTGCTTCATCCTCCTGCCAATCCAGATACAATCTTGTTTTGTACAGCTTTTGATCAAATACCTTTGCAGCATCCTTAACTACTTCCTTAATTCCATCCGGGGTTACAATACGTTCGATCTTTGTGTTCTCATCAACAACTGTTCGAAAAGAATCAAAATCTTCTAAATTCCTGCTTTCATTTTCTCGCTCTGCTAAGAGAAGGTTATTCTCACAATCATAATAGCGTATGGACGCCTTAATCCTATCAATGATCAAATATAACTTATTTGTAGCTAGTTTAATTTGTGTTTCTGTTTCTTCAAATGTCCAATCTGTAAAGCTTTCTTTAAAGATGACTCCCGGCTTTTCTGGGTCAGAAAAATTCTCTCTCCGAGTATAGACAACACGAATGATTTCCGATGTTTTCGGTTCCAGCTTAAGCATCGCACCTTCTGACTTTAAAATCAGCGAATCGTTAATTCTAGCCACTTCTAGAATCCTGTTATCCGGCCTTTTTACAACATCCAGCATACTAACTCCTATTCCTGTGCATAATTTATGTACATATCTTTATAGTCTTACTAAGGTTAAACGTAGGTTTCCATCCACCCTTCTTCCACATAAATCCAATATTTCCATAAAGTTTTATGACTATACTAATTCTTATTTTTTTTGGCTGCTATATTAAGCTCTATTATCTTTGTCCTAATTACAGCAGCCTATTTTTTATTCCACTACTACACCTTTTTGAAGCATAATATTTGCATAAAGTGCTTTTTCACCAGTCGCGATAATTGCATAAGCAGTTTTAGCTTCTTCATAGAACGCGAATCGTTCAATCTGTCCGATGGCCTCTGCACCTCTATTGTCATATTTACTAACGATTTCCTGATACACATCCCAGATAGGAGTTTCTACTGTATCACCTGCCATTACCTCCATCAGAGATACCGGATGATCTTTATAGGTATCCAACGGAAACAGCTTTAAAATTGCATCCAGAACTTCCGGAACTCCATGTCCGTCGCAGCGAATTACAATTGCGTTCTTCCCCATGGATTCTGCCGGGAAATTACCGTCAGCAATGATAAGTCGGTCACTATGTCCCATTTCACATAACACTTTTAATAATTCCGGTGATAAAATCTGTGGTATACCCTTTAACATTTTTGCCCCCTGTTTATTTATATTTTCATGTGTTCTATTTAGCTCATATGTATAAGTATAATGGTTATTTTAAGATAATCAATGGTTATATTTCCGAACGTAGGATAGTATATTAAAATCTTAAAATTGTATATAATGCGGTGATATTTTGCTTTTCATGTGATATTTATTACCAGCATTTCTAAGATAATAATTTTCAGTTTAGATCAATAAAAAACCTATCAACCTTATATTGATAGTTGATAGGACGTATACCTATTTCTGAATTTAGTACGCTATTTTGAAAGAGTGCGAATTACCTAGACAATTTTGCTATCTCCCAAATAACCTCTGAACCATAAGCAGAATTATGATAGGACGCAACAAAAAGACATTCAGGAGAAACATATAATCTCCACTTAGTTTTATTTCCAGCTTTATCTTTTATATCATATTGATACTTAACCCCGTTATCCTGTAAGATATCGCCGTCAAATAATGGAGATGAAACAGGTTGGACATCTTCTTTTACATAGCTTGGAGAACTTATTTCAACATTAAAGTCATTTGATTCAATTTTAAACAAGTCTGTTTCAATTGTATATTTAGTACCTGCCCTTGATTCATTAACAGAATCAATCAATGATGATGAAAATGCTGTTAAATAGATTAACTCATCAAATGTATATGTACCATAAAAATTTTGTTTATCAGCGTTACCATTGCAAAATAGAAAGATTAGAAAGATTATCGAAACAAATCCCACTATTAGTAAAACAACCCTTTTCATATTTTACCCCCATATAAAAAACTAATATATATTCATTCACAATTTATAACTACAGCGAATCAATAATCATATTATATCACCGCAAAAAAATTATCTCCACCTTTTTATTCCAATACGATTTATTCGCATATTATAAATTAAAGAATATAGTTTTAGGGGTGATCGATATGTTATGCAGGCGCAGACGTAGACGTTCTAGAAGAAGATGCTGTTAGCTATAAGTTCATAATATGTCCACTGCATCATTATTAAGTGGTGCAGTGGATGTTATTTTTAGTTTTGGGAATTAGTTTCATTATCTTCCATCACACCCATCTAAAAACTCAAAGGCATCATCCTCAATAATCGATACATCATCTTTCTCAAATGCTTCAAGGATAGTATCCTTTGAAATCATAACAAATTCTGCTATAAACTCTGCCAACTCTTTATTAGCCATATATTTTTCTCCAATCTTCATATGTTATATTTTCAATGTATTTCGTTTGTTACAAGAATATCAGTTTTGCGGAACAAAAAAACTACTAGCTTAATACTTCATAGTTAGTAGTTCATCAATCATTTTCTGTATTAACTTGGAAGTTGTTAACTAAGCATAGGTATAACTATAAACTTTGTTACTAGTCCTAAAATCAACAAGTGCGCTGGATAAAATACATAGAAGAAATACTTTAATTCCATTCCTCGTTTACC
>JAQZBD010000278.1 GCA_029239235.1 Herbinix sp. | reverse complement strand
ATTGATCAAATGAAAATCATGCAGTTTCTAATTATCTTTGGAAATGTAAGCTTTATGGGATTTCCTGTGGTTAGTGCAATTTATGCGGAGGACGGAATATTTTACGCCTCCTGCTTTAATATGATTTATAATTTCTTAATGTTTTCATATGGGATTATGATCTTAACCAGAAATAGCGGTAAGCTAAGCTTGAAAAAATTAATTAATCCTGGCCTAGTTGCTACGGTGATAGGCTTTATCTGCTTTTTAACCTCTTATAAATTGCCTTATATCGTTTACAGACCTTTGGAATGGATCGGAGATATGACGATACCCTTAGCATTACTTGTAGTCGGCAACAGTTTGGCAAGAATAAAAATCAAAAGCTTACTCAAGGATCGAATGATATGGCTGTATGTCTTAGAGCGATTAATTGTTTTCCCGCTTATTCTGTTGGTTATATTGAAGCTGGTCGGATTAACCAGCTATCTTCTCGTGATACCTGTAGTTTTAATAGCTACACCTGCACCTTTGACAGCAGGTGTTTTTGCAAAAACCTATGGTGGGGATGAGCTGCTTGCAAATAAATGCATTGTTCTTTCTAACTTTTTATCTATCATTACCTTGCCAATCATTATTTTCCTTATTGGTAAGTAGTAATCAAATTCATTCTAATATTAATTATCGTGGGTACTTTTATGAAATGCTATACTTATGCCAATCGTTTATATAGGATAGCTTTTTAAAGATATATCACATAAAGTTGCACTATTTTATCTTAGAGAAGGATGAAATAGTGTATTTTTATATACAGAGTAAATAATATCAAAAAGACTTCACATAGGTCTGGATTTTGCTATTTTAAGGTCTAGATTCTAATAGAAGTAGTATTTTTGTTTTGCTATACTGATAATATCTAGAATAGTGCCTGAAGCATTAGAACGCTAGCTTCATGAATCGACCGAAGGATATTGTCAACAATAAAACGTTGGAGGATACTATGAAAAAAATAGTATTAACAATCTTTCTTGGACTGATTTTTGTAATATCTGTATTTATGGCATGTGGGAATGGACAGACTGCCTTTCGGATATTCAATCAAAGTTTAGACAACAAAGCGGTGAGTGATGAAGGAGCAGAGCGAACACAAAAGGAAGAACCCTATACGATTGTTATGGGCTATGTTGGTGATGTTCAAACAGACGAAGAAACGATTGAGTCTGCAATTAATGCGATCCTGGAGCCAGAATTGAATGCAAGGATTGATTTAAAAGCATATTCCTGGGGAAGCTATCAACAGGAAATACAGTTGACGTTATCCGGCGAAGAAAAATTAGACATTGTACCAATTGTTATTATGAATGCAGCAAGTTATGTATCAAATAACCAATTAGTTGATTTAACTGATTTGATTGAGCAATATGGCACGAATATAAAGAAGGCAATAGAGCCCGAGTTTCTTACCTGTCCTAAAATCGGAGATTTTACATATGGAGTTACAACGCTTAGAGAGCAAATCACCTGGGAAGGTGTAATCATGAGAGCTGATCTCCTGGAAGAAGCAGGCTATATAATAACTGATAATTTTTGTAATGAGATTACGAATTTAGAACAATTGGGTGAGGCATATGAAAAGATATATGCAGCGCACCCGGATATGATTATGTTAGCCAGTGCGGCAGGTAATACACCATTATTCCGTTGGGAAGTTTTTGATAATTTAGCAGACGGCTTCGGCGTATTAATGAATTATGGTCAAAGTACCCGGGTGGTCAACCTTTATGAGACAAAGGAATTTAAGGACTTTGCCAAACGGTTGTATGAATGGAACCAGGCGGGTTACTTATCACCGGATGCTGCAACTAATATTATAACGATAACCAACCAGATAAAAGCGGGTGCCGCATTTTCCTATTTCACTCCGATTAAAGCGGGAGCAGCGGAACAAGATGAATTAAATACCGGTTATGATTTAGCAATTGCTCCATTGTTTGGCTCGCCGTTTATTACCTCCTATTCCGTTAATTTCTTTACCTGGGGCATTGCAAAAAACTCGGAGCATCCGGAAAATGCCTTCCAGGTACTGGACTATATTTACGGCAGCTCTGAAATTATGAATTTACTGAACTGGGGTCTGGAAGACATTCACTATAAGGTAATTGATCGTGAGAATAAAGTGATTTCATATGCGGAGGGAAGCGAGGCCAGTAAACCCGGATATATGATGAATCTCGGATGGGAGTTTCCCAATCAGGAGCTTGCTTATGTGTGGGAGGGTGAGACTTCTGCAAAATGGGATAAGCAAAGAGAATATATTGCCTTGGCAGCTCGTTCCAAAGCCTTAGGCTTTAGCTTTGATACCAGTAAGGTTTCAAATGAATTAAATGCTTTGTATCATGTGAAAAATATGTATTATGATGCAATCGGTACAGGAACCCTTGATCCGGCAGATGCAATTGAAGAATTTAATCAGGCGTTATATGATGCAGGCTTGCAAAAGGTAATAGATGAGAAGCAGATACAGTTGGATGCCTGGTTAGCAGGGCAGTAAATAGAAGTGCAGTAAATAGAGGTGCAGTAAAAAGCAGGGCAGTAAATAGCAGGGCAGTAAATAGTAGGGCAGTAAATAGCAGGAAGAAATACCATACTCGCAGTATTTTGACAGAACGGAGATTTCATATGAAAGAATATAATTTTTCGAATATTATTCGTTGGATTGAGATCACCTTATTCATCATGGTGATATTAAATTTTGGAACATCGATCTACGCCATTAACCGATTGACGGTCAACTCGGTCAACTCGTTATCCAACAGATTATATACGGATGTGGATGATGTGTCCGGCGCTCTGTCGGGAATCCATACAATGATGCTGTCTGAGGTGGGGTATGATCGTGATTTGGATACGCTGCTGGTTGCCACGTTGGATAAAAAGAAGAAAATAGATGAGGTTACCATAACAACAAGAATAAAGTCGATGATCAGAAACTGGTCAAGAGAATTATCCTACTCCGTGAATTATGTGATTTATTTTCCGGATAGCGGGAAAGTCATAAATGATTATGAAACCTTGGATGAATATATGCTTTGGAGAAATATACAAAAGAAGATGTTAGGAAAGCTGGACAACCTTGACTTTAAGAGCGGCTGGAACATTGTCGAATTAAATGGGGAGTATTATTTTTTAGATATCATCAGTAATAACCGCCGGTACATGTTCGCCTATATCAGTGTGGAGGAAATCATCAAATCACTGGAAAGTGAATTTTATGGTGAAGATTATTACATCGCATTAGCTAACCCGGAGGATCAAATTTATCACCGTCAAAATGAATTAGCTCTGGACAAAATTAAGCCCTCCACTGAGCTAAGTGGAACCGTCAGAACGAATTTCTTAAAACAAATGCTTGTGATGAAGCAAACCGTAGCAAATGATATCGATCTAATTATGGTAATACACAATTACAATAGCGTATTAAAGACGTTTTGGTTCCAATTGGTTCTTGTGTTGTTAATGATCGTAGTAGTTTCCATCGTTTTAGGAATTCTACGGTTTGTCAATAAAACGGTGCTTCGCCCGATCCAAGCTTTTAATGAAAATATTGAGACCTTAAAAAATGAAGAAGTGTATGATGTGGCTACACATTATCAAATCAATGAGCTGGGTAATGCCAGTAAATTGATGTCCGAAATGGTGGGTAGAATCAAGGGGCTAAAAATAGATATTTACGAAAAAACGTTGGAACAGCAAAAAACGCATATGGATTTTCTTACCCTTCAGATCGAGCCCCATTTTTATCTGAATTGCCTAAATATCATATACAACATGGCACAGATGGAACAGTATAAGGAGATACAACGTTTATCCAACTGTGTATCAGAGTATTTAAGATATATATTTAAAAGCCGGGAAAGATTTGCAACGGTTAAGGACGAGCTGGAACATATTAATAAGTATTTAGAAATTCAGAAAATACGTTACGGTAATTGCTTCGAATCCCACATCACCATGGATGACAAAATATTGAATATGGAATTACCACCCCTGGTGCTTCAGACCTTTGTAGAAAATTCTCTGAAGTACACTATAAACTGGGAGGATGATATTGAATTGACCATTAAGGGTACCGTTAATGAAGAGGCAGTAATTATTATCGAAGATACAGGAGAAGGCTTTGAGCCGGAGATTCTTTATAAGCTGCAAAACAACATAGATATCAGTGAGGGGGATCGGCGAATCGGGATAATGAACGCAGTATCACGTATGAAGCTTGCCTTTGGCAATGATGCCTCAATTCTATTCTATAATTGCGAGAAGGGTGGAGCCGGGGTGGAAATCAGATTCCCGGATCATGGAAAGGACGACGCTGATAAAACTATTCCATAAATAGAAAGCTGTTCTTGAGGGTGACCTTGTATTAATGCATGCCTTTTTAATAAAATACTTTTCAAATACAATTTTTATTAAGAGAAACCTTTCCTAGTTTGAATGGAGGTAATTGTGAATATATTACTTGTTGATGATGATGCGTATGTTCTTGAAGCATTAAGAAAGAGTCTGGACTGGACAAC
>JAQZBD010000277.1 GCA_029239235.1 Herbinix sp. | reverse complement strand
CCATTCGCGTCAAGAGTCAGAAGAATGGGCTCCATAATATTCTTCTGTGCATTAGGAATAATCCACTTCACTTCATTTTTTAATTCAGCATCATATTTTTCAAAATAATCAGTTTTCTTGAACACAACCTGCTCGGCAGAGGTTCCACTGAAAAATTCTTCAAGATTAGTACCAAGACATTGTAAAATATCTACCAATGTGGCAATGGAAGGAGAGGTTAAATCTCGTTCTAACTGTGAGATAAAACCTTTAGATAATTCAGCACGGTCAGCCAACTCTTCCTGTGTTAAGCTTTTTTGTATTCTTAATTCTTTGATTTTTGAACCAATATTCATAATAATACCCATTCCTGACCATTTCGTTTTATACGGTCATAACACTAATGAATAACCGAATCTAAAACCTCTGAAACATATCGGTTTCTTACTAAAGATAAACTTAAAGTTTAGTTAAACTAAACAATAATATACATTATACTAGCTATATTTTTATTGTCAATATTTTTGTTGATTTAATGGGAAAGAGGTGTATAAAAATACAGGATTAATATCAAGGTCACAAAAGAGGGAAGCACCTTACTGCGAGAATCAGGCTTTAAAGCTGAGTCATGGCAGTAGATACTTCCCTCTTTTTTATATAGATGCCTGTGCTAATAGAAGACTAAAAGGAGAGTTTACAGTGAATTTCATGGGGCTCTCAATTAGGTATTATACATAGGAAACAATGAAATTAAATCTGAAAGAACTGAACAAGTGTGTTTAGTCTTTCTGCAATATCTTTATTCATATTTGCCTGCTCCAGAACCTCGTCAGTTTTATCAAAAATTGCGGTAGAGCTTTCCGCAATATCAGTGGAGCCTTGCGCGGCTTCATTTGCAGCGGAGGTTATTTCATTTATGGACTGCTGGATATAGGACACTGACTCATCCAGTTGTAGCGCGGAGTTTTTAATCTCATTAACCATTTCGTCTATAGTATTGGCATCGCTATGATATTGTTCTCCTGTTTTTACGAGTATTTCGTAGTCCTTGATTACTTTGTTATCAACGAATGCTAATAGTGTTTCTGAATCAGAGACGATATCCTTTACTGCATTTGATATTTCGTTGCTGATTGCCTCGATCTGGGAAACCGCATTTTTTGAGTTATGTGCTAAATTGCTGATCTCATTAGCAACAACAGCAAATCCCCTACCTGCATCTCCGGCTCTGGCTGCTTCTATGGAAGCATTGAGTGCCAGGAGGTTTGTCTGTGCAGTGATGCTCAATATAGTTTGGGATAAGGTTCTGATTTCTTCAATGGCTGCGGCTTTATGAATGGATTCTCTCAGCTTCTTGTTTGTCTTATCATACATTTCAATTGTTGTTTTTTGTGACTCTACAGCTTCCTCTTTTAGATTTCTGGCACGGACTTTAATATCAGAAGCTACGTTTTGACCATCACGAGCCATTTCGGAGACACGTCTTACTTCATCGCTGATTGCAAGAGAAGCAGCATTCATTTCTTCGGTTGAGGCAGCAGTCTCTTCCATTCCAGCTGAGAGTTCCTCTGTAGTTGCAGAGATATCTTCAACAGCACTGTGAACATGGTTTGCACCTTCTACTAAGGTATCTGAGGATGCCTTAATCCCTGCTGTTTCTGATTTGATCGTTGCAATGACACTTTTTACTTTTTCTTGAGTATGAGAGAAGGATCTTGTAATATCACCGATCTCATCTTTACGCTTTAGAGCCTTTTCATCTAGCTGAACATTGAAATTGCCCGTTTCTAGATTATGTAATTTTTCCTTGATATCAACATATCCCTTTGTCATGTTTGCACCAATCATATAGGTAATAGCGGAACCAATGAGGGCTAGTACGATTAAGAAGGAAGATATTTTCATCATAGCAGCAGAAATTGCATTCTTCACATCATCAGAATAGATGCCGACGAACCACATACCGACGATACTACCCTGGTTGTCTTTCAATGGAACATAATATGTAGTTGCACTGCGACCTAGAATATTTGCTGTACCAATATAGCTTTCTCCTTTTGTTAAGACCTTCTGAATTACTGCATCGGAGGCTTTTGTACCTACCTGCCGCGCACCGCTATCATCCTTTACTGTAGTGGCTATTCTGGTGTCATTTACAAAAAGTGTTGACAAGATACCTGTATTTTGTGAGAAATCATCCACTACGTCAAAGTTCTCATTCATCAGAATATCACCTTTATACAGCTTGTCACCCTCCAAGTACCAATCACCGGGGTATTGTGATTCGAAAAGAGATAGACCGAGAGATGAGTAGTTCGAAAGCTCTTCTGATTTTTCGTTTTGTATCAGACTTGTAACGAGATTATTTACAATAAAATTGGTAAAAATGATAATTGTTACTAATAATAGCATAAAAGATAATACGATTTTCCATTTGATTTTCATGGTAAGTTCTTCCTTTCTTGTTCCTAGCACTGGGGATTTAGAAATATATTATATATTCTTGTCGTGAAACTATTATAGCAATAAATAGTAATAATTACTAGTAATAATTTATCTTAAATAAAATATTTTTAATAGTGTAACAAAAAAACTCTATTTTTAAAATTGATTTTTCGTATGCTTTTAAGTTCAAAGAATACGGTATAAAAGTTTACAAAAAAAGAACGTATTGCAAAACAGATTGCAATACGTTCTTAGCGGATTGTTTATCTATTATTTAAAGCTTTTGTTAACACTTCTCTCTACATAGCTGGTATGTAAGAGGTGATGTGCCTTATGGCTGCCCGGTTTCTCAAGATACTCATCATAGAGAAGCTTAATGGATGGGTTCTCATGAGATTTTCTAAGAGGCATATTAGCATCGATATCATAGAGTGCTTTTGCACGAAGTGCTCTGATGTCGTTGAAGTTACGAACGACACTAGGCTGCTGAGGCTGACCGCCTCCGTTTACACAGCCGCCGGAGCAACCCATGATCTCGATGAAGTGATAATCTGCTTTACCGGACTTCACATCCTCAAGCAATTCTCTGGCATTCGCAAGACCGGAAGCAACGGCTACCTTAATATCCATACCGGCTACATTATAAACTGCTTCTTTAATTCCCTTTGTTCCTCTAACTTCTTGGAAGTCAAGACTAGCGAGTTCTTCACCGGTTAATACTTCAACTGCAGTTCTAAGAGCGGCTTCCATAACACCACCGGTCGCACCGAAGAGTACACCGGCACCGGTTGATCTGCCAAGTGGATCATCGAAATCTTCCTCCGGAAGAGATGAGAAGTTCAAACCAACACGTTTGATCATTCTTGCAAGCTCACGGGTTGTGATGGAAAGATCTACGTCAGGAACTCCGGCCGCACTCTGATCCTCACGGCCTATCTCAAATTTCTTTGCAGTACAAGGCATTACGCTGACCATATAGATCTTTGCAGGATCAATGCCCATCTTCTCAGCATAGTACGTTTTTGTAACTGCACCGAACATCTGCTGAGGAGACTTGCAGCTGGATAAGTTCTCTAACATATCAGGGTAATAGTGCTCACAGAATTTAACCCAACCTGGGGAGCAGGAGGTGATTAAAGGCAATTTACCGCCATTATTAATTCTGTCCAGTAATTCTGTTGCTTCTTCCATAATGGTTAAGTCAGCGGAGAAGTCGGTATCAAATACCTTTGCAAAACCTAAACGACGAAGCGCTGCAACCATTTTGCCCTGTACGTTTGTTCCGATTGGAAGACCAAAGTCTTCACCAAGAGCGGCACGAACAGCCGGAGCAGTCTGAACCACGACGTATTTATCTGGATCAGCAAGAGCTGCAAATAACTCCTCGGTAGAGTCCTTCTCGTAGAGAGCGCCTGTTGGACATACAGCGATACACTGACCACAGGATACGCAGCTGGTATCAGCCAGACCCATATCGAAAGCACAGGAGATGTTTGTTGCAAAACCACGTTCATTTGCTCCAATTACGCCGATGCCCTGTATACTTTCACATACTGCAGAACAACGTCTGCAAAGGATACATTTGTTGTTATCACGAACCATATGGGCAGCAGTCTCATCAAGTTCATAACGAGTACGCTCACCATCATAAAGATCCTCTTCTTCAACCTTAAGATCAGTACAGAGAGTCTGAAGCTCACAGCTGCCGCTGCGTACGCAGGATAAGCATTTTCTGTCATGATCAGATAAGATAAGCTCTAAGGTCTTTTTACGGGAATCCAGTACCTTGGGAGAATTAGTTATAATTTCCATACCTTCAGCAATTGGGTACATACAGGAAGCCACAAGGCTTCTTGCGCCTTTTACTTCTACAACGCAGATACGGCATGCGCCGATTTCATTGATTTCCTTTAAAAAGCAAAGGGTAGGAATATCAATGTGAGCATGCTTTGCTGCTTCTAAAATAGTGGAGCCCTTAGGTGCTTCTACAGGCATACCATTTATTTTTATATTAACAGTTTCCATTAACAACCTCCATTCTGTCATGCAATCTTCTCTTATTTCTTAGAGATAGCGCCAAATCTGCATTTCTCCATACATGCGCCACACTTGATACACTTGCTCTGATCGATAAGATGAATTTCTTTCACCTTTCCTTCAATTGCACTGTTAGGACAAATTCTTGCACATAAGGTACAGCCTTTACATTTATCAGCGTCAATTACATAGGAAAGAAGGGCTTTACAAACGCCGGAAGGACACTTCTTATCTACCACGTGAGCAACATATTCGTCTTTAAAGTAACGTAAGGTTGATAATACTGGGTTAGGAGCTGTCTGGCCAAGGCCGCAAAGTGCATTTTCTTTAATGTAGTAGCAAAGCTCTTCCATTTTATCCAGGTCTTCCATAGTTCCCTGACCGTTTGTAATCTTGTCAAGAATTTCATGAAGACGTTTTGTACCAATACGGCATGGTGTACATTTACCGCAGGATTCATCCACAGTGAACTCCAGGAAGAATTTTGCAATATCAACCATACAGTTATCCTCATCCATTACGATCAGACCGCCGGAACCCATCATGGAACCGATGCTGATTAAGTTATCATAATCGATAGGAATATCAAAATGAGAAGCAGGGATACATCCGCCGGAAGGACCGCCGGTCTGAGCTGCTTTGAACTTCTTGCCGTTAGGGATACCGCCGCCGATTTCATCGATAACTTCACGAAGAGGTGTACCCATAGGGATTTCAACAAGACCGGTATTATTGATCTTACCGCCAAGAGCAAATACCTTGGTTCCCTTGGACTTTTCAGTACCCATACCTGCAAACCATTCCGGACCGTTTAAGATAATCTGAGGAATGTTAGCATAGGTCTCAACGTTATTTAAGATCGTAGGCTTCTGGAACAGACCCTTCTGAGCAGGGAACGGAGGACGAGGACGAGGCTCACCACGGTTACCTTCAATGGAGGTCATAAGTGCGGTTTCCTCGCCGCATACAAAGGCACCGGCACCAAGTCTGATATCCACGTCAAAATCAAAACCGCTGTTAAAGATGTTCTTACCAAGTAAGCCATATTCTCTTGCCTGGTTAATAGCAATCTCAAGACGCTCTACAGCGATTGGATATTCTGCACGAACGTATATATAACCTTGTGTTGCACCGATTGCATAACCTGCAATTGCCATAGCCTCAAGAACTACGTGAGGGTCACCCTCTAATACGGAACGATCCATGAAGGCACCCGGGTCACCTTCATCGGCATTACAACAGACATATTTCTGATCTGCATCATTTCCTTTAGCGAGCTTCCACTTTAAACCGGTAGGGAAACCGCCGCCGCCACGACCGCGAAGACC
>JAQZBD010000276.1 GCA_029239235.1 Herbinix sp. | reverse complement strand
AACCATATCGAATGATTTCTATAACCATAGATGCCATTGGCTAGAGCATAAATTAAATTAACAGAAAGTGAGGTATAGGTGAACACAACGGTCCTATACCGGTAATCTTTTACCATGCGGTTCGTAAAGGGATTATGTTTAAGTCCTATTATTAATTTTTCATTTATGACATAATAGATATCATGATATAAATAATAAAGGGATAAAGCCATTATTACCGCCGCCAGGAAATACACCAGACTAGTTAAAACTGTGTCTAATGTCTCGAAATACACCATTAATATGGTTATTACCGCCATTATAATTGTTACTGCATAGAGCAGCAGGCGTAACGTCCATCTTAACTGAGGCAAATTGATTCTCTGCATTCTTATGTTCACGGACTTTACCCTGGATAGCTTCGCCATCAGATTCCTTCTTTTCTGTACGGTAATCTGTGATTTTATCATCTGAAACCTTGTTTTTTCATGTCTTCTCTTCGGTGGTCTCATCGCTTCCTCCCAATACAATATTACTCAAATAATCTTCCATTCTCTCCTCATCTGATTCATCATCCCAAATCTCTGCCAAGCAAACGGCTTCCTTTTTCACAAATCTCATAAATTTCATCATATTTATCTTCGATTAAGGGTTCCACCACCCTTGTTCTCTTTTGCAGCATTACCCTGAAAACAAAATAGGGCAGCAACCAACCGGTAAATCCCGGAGCGGCTAATAAAATGCTCAACCAAATAATAGGCGGTTCATTTACAGACGCAAAGGTAGCGCCTGCCATAAATGCAGTTCCCAGGATACCGATGGCGATGGATACGGCAATTGCCTGGGATGCCCTGGATTTTTCTAATAGTTCAATTTGGTTCATACAATCCTCGAAATGTCTCTGAAGCCGGGTCAGCTCCACCTTGTTCATAATTTTTCTGTCCCGTTTTAGGCGGAGTGACACGGTATCGCTTTCCTTTACTTGCTTCATAGTATCATCTGCAATCCAGCCGAAGTTCTCGTAACCATCCAGATACTGGGATACTTTACTTATATCCGTAAATAATTCCTTATATTCATAACCAACGTAGTTCCTATCGTTTTTTTCTTCTCCAGTCATCCAATCTCTCCCTTCACGTATACTAGAACCTGGATCTAACCGGCAGATATACCGTAAAGGCAGTTCCTACCCCAAGTTCACTATCCACCTCAATTCTTCCTCCCGCCAGCTGAATGACCCGTAAAGCCAGTGTAAGTCCAAGGCCGTTGCCTTCGGAGGAACGGGAGGTATCACCCTGATAAAATTTATCAAAGATATGCTTTATCGTTTCCTGACTCATGCCACAGCCGGTATCGATGACAGACACAATGGCTTCCTCCTCTGTTGATGTCTGACGAAGGGTAATCGTTCCGCCAGCCTCAGTAAATTTCACCGCATTGGATAAAAGATTATTCCATACCAGCTCAAGGAGACTCTCATCCGCTTCAATCATTGCTCTGTCCTCAATACCTGCTTCAAATTCGATGCTTTTACGCTCCCACAAGTCTTCAAACCTTAAGGCGCATTCACACAGCTGGCTGCAAAGGTCATAGGTTTCTACACGAGGTTCAATCACCTGCTTTTCAAGCTTATTCAACTTTAGGATCGTGGTTATTAGCTCCGATAACTGTTTGGAATATTTAATAATGGTCTCCGTATATTCCTTCCTTAGCTCCGGAGTAAGCTGGTCCATCTGTAACGTTTCCGCATAATTTAAAATAATAGCAAGCGGTGTTTTTATCTCATGGGATACATTAGAGAAAAACTCTGTCTTCAGTGTCTCAATACTGCCAAGAGCTTCCACCATGGTATTAAAATTCAAAAACATCATATCCATATAATCCTGTTTTTCCGCCGTATGCAACGGAGGTACATAAACTGAAAAATCACCCTCCGCTACCTCCTTGGCAGCCTTAGCCAGACTCATCATCGGCCTCTCAAAATATCTGCTGATCTGATATCTTGTTAATAGTGTAAAAATGATAGCCACGACCACCCAATAAACTATACTTACCTTTCCATACCATCCCCGGACAGCCTCAATTCCCACTGCCTTGTTAAGGATCAGCGTTTGTATACTCATCAAAGCTACTAATACTGTAAAGGTAAATAAGAAGATCTGCAGATAAGAATGCAGCTTTTTTCTATTCTGCTTCATAACGGTACCGCCTTATATCCCAGACCACGAACCGTTACCACTTTAAAGCCGTCGCAGGAGGAGAACTTATCCCTGAGCTTCGTAATATATACATCTACCGCACGCAGGCTGGTTTCACAGTCCATTCCCCAAAACTCATCCATTAGCTGAGCTCTGGAAAAAGTTTTATTTGGATAGGATAGCATTTTATACAATATATTAAATTCTCTGGTAGTGATAGGTATCTCATTATCATCCACGACTGCTGTCACCGCATCTGCATCCAGTTTGAGGTTTCCTACACTGATTCTCCGCTCCAGTTCAATATTAGCACGACGCAAAATGGCTCTGACACGAAGCAAAAGCTCGTCCAGCTCTATGGGCTTTACCATATAATCGTCAATCCCCAGTTGAAACCCTTTTTGCTTGGCGGATAAATCATCCTTTGCAGACATAAACAATATCGGTATCGCTTTATTCATCTGCCGTATTGTTTGTGCAAATTCAAAGCCGTTAATCACGGGCATCATAATATCAGAAATGATCATATCGAAGATGTTATTATACATAACCTCATAAGCATCGTTTACATTTAAGCAGCCCTTTGCCGCAAAACCACTGTTCTTAAGATAAGAACAAATCACCTGGTTCAGCTTTGCGTCATCCTCAACCACAAGAATATTAATCATAACAGCTCTCCTCCTATACGGTATTTATATTCATACTATCACGCAAATGTTTAAGAATTGTTAAAATTGCCCCTGATTCAACCAGATAAGATGAATAAGGGGCAGCTAATAACCGTTAAATTTCAAAATATTATCATGATACTTATTTTCTTTATTTCAATGAGTTCTCAGATCCTTTCATGCTTTCTGCATCTATAACACCAGTTCATTCATTATCTTTTAAAGGCGCTTACACCCGAAGCCACCAAACCTCCATCGCACAAAATATCAGTCCCTGTCAGGTACCCTGCTCCTTCACTGACACAATAGGCAAATAAGCTTGCTATTTCACTGGGATATCCGAAGCGTTTGATGGCACAATTTTTCATGTAGGTCTCTGCCTCATCCTTCTCCAAGTCTCCCATCGGCGTTTCAAAATTACCCGGCGACACCGAAAGTACTCTGACACCTTTTTTGCCAAATCTAGCAGCATCCTGTTTTGCAAACCAAATAACAAAATGCTTAGACATTCCATAGGAAACCCCCGATTGTACCTTTTTCGGAAATAGCTTAACTCTTTTCATTATTTTTTTCATAAAGAACCCTGGATCCGTAGTACTTAATTTATATAAACCTACGGGCATTATAATCTTGGGAGTAAGATAAGCAGACATGGAAGATACATCGATGATGCAGGAGCCTTCTTCCATTACTTTATAAAATGCATTATTCATATGAATTGTGCCCAGGGCATTTGCTTCCATAATCTGTTTTGCATCGCCCATATGCGGAGACATGCCGGCTGCATGGATTACGGCAGCAACTCTACCTATTTCCTTAGCATGTGATGCCAGCCGTTGCACACTGCCATAATCAGAGACATCACATGGAAACGCCTCCGCATCAATTCCCTCCGCTTTTAATTCAGAAACAGCGCCTTCTAATTTCTTTACACTTCTTCCGCAAATAATAACATAATGATCCTTTCCCATTATTCTGGCAGTCTCAAATCCCATACCGCTGCCCCCTCCTGTAATTACACAGACTTTCTTCATAATCGTTCCTCCCAAATATATATTTTAATTAATGTTCTTCTCATTATTTCTACATTTCTATAAGCCTAAGGACAACCAATGCTCCCGATCCACCACAGAATAATCATACTCATGACAGGAATGAGCTTATATAGAAAGTTGATATCCCTATCTTAGTTGACAAATGTTCCAGCAAGTTAAAGTTTTGTTAATGTTTTGTTAAGTTGAATGAACTAAAAGAATCATTCCTGCAAAAAACTGCAAAAATGATTCCCTATAAAAACCTGCTACAAACTTGGAATAATTACAATTACATCGTTTTCTCTTCTATTAAAAAATGCCTTAGCAATAGCATAAGTATGGACTAATTATTGAAAGATCCGCTTAAGATATAAATTTCACTTTAATCCTTTTACAAACGGGATTAAGCATAGTAGTATCACAATTCCGATGAGTCCGATTGCAATTCCAAGTATCATATTGCTCCACACCATTGTAAGGCACATTCCAACACCTAATAAAATTGCTCCAGTAACTCCAATCAGCACAGATGCTACTGTTTTCTTTTCCAAACGGATTGGTGCTTTATTCTCCAGCTTTCTCCATACAATTACCATAATCAGCAGCACCAGTAATCCAATGCTTCCCATAATAACTCCCGGCTTAAATGCATTCCACTCGGGTAACAGGCACATACACATCCCAAGTGACAACATAATACCTCCGACGGTTCCCAAAATCAT
>JAQZBD010000275.1 GCA_029239235.1 Herbinix sp. | reverse complement strand
AGCGCTGATCGTGAACAGACGAAAGCCGCCCTTACAAAAGTATTCAAAGACGCATATCAACAATAAAAAGGATTTTATGAGGGTAGGAGGCAGGGATGCCTCCTATACCTTATCTATGAAAGGATTGTTTCAATGAACAAAACAACTTTTAAAAAATTCTCATCCCTTTTGCAATTTTTTGTATATACGTCTCCGGCAATTATTGCAATTACCGCATTTGTAGGAATACCATTTTTAACAACGATAAATTATTCTTTTCGTAGTTGGAACGGTATTGACAAGGTTTCCACATTTGTTGGTTTGAAAAACTATATTCGTCTATTTACGGATGATCAAGCTTTTATTCATGCTATCGTGTTCACATTTATTTATGCTTTTTTTGTTGTAATATTCGTCAATATACTGGCTTTACTGTGTGCACAGCTGCTTGAATCAAAAATTCGCGGGAAAGGAATATTTAGAACAGCGTTTTATTTACCTAATATTATAAGTCTTGTCGTAATCGGCTTCATCTGGAAATTTATCTGCACACGAGTATTTGACCAGTTGGCTACGGCCACCAGCATAAGCTTTTTTGAATTAAGTTGGCTGGGAGATCCTAAACTGGCGGTTGCGACAGTAATATTTATTTCAGTTTGGCAAGGTTTGGGATTTTACATGGTAATATATATCGCCGGTTTGCAGTCTGTTCCGGAGGATATTGGTGAAGCAGCAATGATTGATGGCGCGAGCTCCTTTCGAAAATTCTTTAAGATCACACTTCCGATGATAATGCCCTCCATTTCATTTTGCATGTTCTACTCGGTTGCGAATTCGATGAAAATGTTTGATCTCATCTTTAGTCTCACTGGTGGCGGACCGGGTGGCGCCACAACACCAATGGCACTCGATATATACAATACAGCTTTTGGTAAACAGATGATGGGCTATGGTACTGCAAAGAGTGTAATATTATTTATTATCGTTGCAGCAATATCAGTAATTCAGATAAACTTTTTCAAGAACAAGGAGGTTGAATCATAATGAAAAGAAAGCAAAATCTTACTACGAGCTTAATCACAATACTTCTTATGATTATTTTAGTTATCTATTTGCTGCCACTTGTTCTTATGGTAACGAATTCGTTTAAATCATATGGTGAGGTAATGCTGAATGCACTTTCCTTACCTGAGGCGTTTACCTTTGATAATTTTAAGAAAGTATTTGAAACGATGGATTATCCAAAAGCGTTTTTTAATACTTTTGTTATTACACTGATAGGAGTATCCGGTATTATTGTAATGGGCTCTATGGCTGGTTATAAGCTGGCCAGAACCAAAACGAAACTTAGTAAATATGTATTTCTTTATTGCATCATGCCTATGATGATACCGTTTCAATCATTTATGATCACCCTAGTTCAAGTGTCAAAAGGGATGCATCTGACTAATAGTGTATTAGGAATAACAGTAGTTTACTGGGGACTTGGCGCTCCGATGGCCATATTTCTTTATCAGGGATTTGCGAAATCAATACCGTTAGAACTGGAAGAAGCTGCAATTATCGATGGCTGTAATCAATTTCAGCTTTTTACACAAATTATATTTCCTCTCTTAAAATCAGTAACAGCCGCAGTTATAGTAGTAAATGCAATGTGGGTTTGGAATGATTTCCTGCTTCCGTTGTTGGTATTGGGCACAGATAAAAAGAATCAAACACTGCAATTAGCCGCATATTCCTTCATGGGTCAGTACAAAATGGAATGGCAAAATATTATGGGAGCAGCTATCCTTATCATTATTCCTGCACTTATCATTTATCTTATATTCCAAAAACATATTATCAAAGGAATGATAGCCGGTGCAGTGAAAGGCTAGTATTGACCAATACAATGATATTTATAAAATGGGAATCCAAATGAAATCCTATTGAATTTGTTAGGAATTTTCATTTGGAACTTCTTTCAGATAATGTTTGTGCCGCCATTGGCGGCAGAATGGAGATATCTATGAAATTTACAGATGGTTTTTGGGTTGTAAAGCCTGAATTTACAGCTAACTATGTTCAAGATATATACACTGCGAGAAAAGAAAATGATACCCTATATATCTATGCGCCATATAAGAAAATACAAAACAGAGGCAACACGCTGAATATAGGGATGATGATGATTACGGCAAGTACTCCGATGGAAGATGTTCTTAAGATCAACCTGACGGCACACGGAGGAAAATATAAGAAAGCACCGGAATTTACAGTAGCAGAAACTCCTGCAAAACCTATAATAGCAATAACAGATGGCGGGGCTTCCATTGCATCGGGGGCATTAAAGCTATCAGTGGATTACAATAGTCCAATACTGAAATTTACTGCAAATGACAAGCCGCTTACCTGCAGTAAACAGAAAGATCTATCTCAAATGACTCACAAGGATGGGAAACGATTTCTGGTATCTGCCCTTTCTCTTGATGTGGGGGAGACGGTATATGGCTTTGGTGAACGATTCACAGCCTATGTAAAAAATGGTCAGTCAATTGACACCTGGAACGAGGATGGTGGAACCTCCAGTGAAATATCATATAAATCAATACCGTTCTATTACACAAACCATGGATATGGAGTGTTTGTAAATCATCCTGGTAAGGTGAGCTTTGAAGTTGCAAGCGAGAAGGTGGAAGCGGTTCAATTTTCAGTACAGGATGAAACCCTTGAATATTTTATTATTTACGGCCCAACCGCAAAAGATATTTTGAACAAGTACACAGCTCTGACAGGCAGAGTTCCGCTTCTTCCAAAATGGAGTTATGGGTTGTGGCTGACTACATCTTTTACAACCAATTATGATGAAGCTACCGTGAACAACTTTGTAGACGGCATGGCGGAGAGGGACATTCCGCTAAGCGTGTTTCATTTTGATACATTTTGGATGGACGCATTTGAATGGTGCAATTTCACCTGGGATAAAAATATGTTTCCCGATCCAGTAGGGATGATCGAACGTCTTCATGCCAAGGGTCTTAAAATATGTCTTTGGATTAATCCGTATATTGCAGAGAAGTCTCCCCTCTTTAAAGAAGGCATGGAATTGGGTTACCTGTTAAAGAATTTAGAGGATGATGTATGGCAATGGGATATGTGGCAAGCAGGTATGGGGTTAGTAGATTTTACAAATCAAGGTGCGGTGAATTGGTTCCAGGGTAAACTGAAGGCTTTATTGGATATGGGTGTTGATTGTTTCAAGACGGATTTTGGTGAAAGAATTCCGCTAGACGTTAAATACCATAATGGAGCAGACCCGGAAAAAATGCACAATTATTATACTCAGCTATATAATCAGAGCGTTTTTGAATTATTAAAGCAAGAGAAAGGAGAGGGGCAGGCAATTCTTTTTGCAAGAAGTGCAACGGTTGGAGGACAACAATTTCCCGTGCATTGGGGTGGTGATAGCACCAGCCAATTTATATCAATGGCAGAGAGCTTACGTGGCGGACTCTCCTTAATGGATAGTGGGTTTGCACTTTGGAGCCATGATATCGGCGGTTTTGAAGACGAAGGTTCAGCAAGTGTCTATAAGAGATGGGTACAATTCGGAATGCTATCCTCACACAGCAGATTGCACGGCTCTGCTTCTTATCGTGTTCCTTGGAATTATGATGATGAAGCTTGTGACGTTTTGCGTTACTTCACAAAGCTAAAAAACCGATTGATGCCGTATCTTTATAGTAAATCGGTTGAAGCACATCTGACGGGTGTACCGGTAATGCGTCCTATGCATATGGAGTTCTATAATGATCCGGCTTGTGAGTATCTGGATCGACAGTACATGTTAGGAGATTCCCTGCTGGTTGCACCTGTATTCAGTGAAAGAGGAGAGGTTTCCTTCTATCTCCCGAAGGGTCGCTGGACTGAGCTGCTCACCGGCAAAGTAGTTCAAGGTGAAAAATGGTACTACAGACAGTATGGGTATTTTGAATTGCCGCTATTCGTTAGAGAAGGTTACTTCCTGCCAATGGGCATTCAGGAGAATACACCTGTTTATGATTATGCGGAGGGTACAGAAGTTCACCTGTATCAGCCAGATCAAGAAATGACTTGTTTTGTATATAATGAGAGCATTGAACCAGAGATAGAAATAACAGTGAGGCCACAAGGAGCTAATTATGAGTTTTGCTGCAGGAAAAAGAAAGAGAAAAAGATAGAGATTATACTTCATACTGATAAAAAACGATTAGTCTTCTCGTCCGGCTGTAATTATGAAACAATTGAGAATGGAATTCGCATTATTGCAATTGAGGAGATTTTTACTGTGGCGCTTATGGAATAACCACTTTCGTTTTGTAAAATACACCGTTTTTAATGACGCGAAGCAATTCATAGTTATATAAAAGCAAGTGTCCGGTTACAACTTTGTAACGGGGCGCTTGCTTTTTACGACAGTAAATATGTATTCGAGATTTCATAAGGACGCCTCTTGTATTAAATGATGCCCCAAAGGGATAGACTATTTAATCAATCTTTGATAGTATTTGGATAGAAGAATTTAACTACTGATTGGTATCAATAGAGTGCTGATCATGTCCAGGATAAATGAAAGGTTCCATTCGAAAGGAGAAGAACTATGCCACATTATTATATTTTAATAGGTATCATTGTTCTGAGCTGGAGGAAAAAGGAATAAACATAACAATTCCGGAAGCAGTGACTTTATATTTCGGTAATACTCAAAGAATCAAAATGCAAGCCTCTGTCAAATCTGCGAAGATGGTGGCTTTCCGCTCTTTGGATGAGGGAGTTGCAGCGGTTACAGATGAAGTAATCATTGGCCAAAAAGTAGGAAGTACATCAATATATACTACTGTTTTGGTAGAAGGCAACTATTATGAATATACAACCATAGTGACGGTAAAACCCGGAAAGGTCATTGTTACAGCAGAAAAGGAAAGAATTCAAGTTGGGGAAACAACAAAAATAAAGACTATGGTGTCCTCAGGTGTTATGAAGAGCCTGTCTTATCGCAGTGATCAAGATGAGATAGCGGTTGTAAAAAAAGCTGGAATCTATGGCTTTGTAGAAGGAAGAGCAGTCGGAAGCGCTCTAATTACCGTAAAGGTAGGATTTGGCGGAAAAATAAAAGCAGGTAAGGTTGCAATTGAAGTAGTAAACGCAGAAGCACCAGTGATTCCTGTTAGTAACCCAATGAATGCAAAGGATTATACAGTGAAAGATGACTGGCAGGGGAGCCGGGTGTATTTTGGCCATTATGAGCAGGATAACCAAGAGGCAAATGGGCCTGAGCCAATTCTTTGGCGAGTACTTGAAGTAGCTGAGGATAGCATATTGTTATTATCAGAATACGGGCTAATCTGCAAAAATTATAATGATACTTATGAAAATGTCACTTGGGAAACCTCCACATTACGAGCTTGGCTCAATGGTGAATTTCTAGACACAGCCTTTACGAATAAAGAAAAGCGTGCTATCCAAGATACCGTGGTAAAGAATGAGGTAAACAAAAATTATAATACAAGCGGTGGAAATGATACGGTAGATAAAGTATTCTTGTTATCCTATGAGGAAGCGCAAAATAATGCCTATGGATTTCAAAGTGGTGTGAGTAACAAAAGCAAATCCAGGCAGATGAGATTAACAGAAGCTGCATTGGTAGAAGGATATGCTAATAAAGACAACGGAAATACCTGCTGGTGGCTGCGCTCACCGGGCATCACAAATCAGTATGCTGCGTATGTATTTTCCGTAGGGAGTATTACTGACAGTTACTATGTTGGAAGACGTAATGATGCTGTAAGACCTGTAATTCGCCT
>JAQZBD010000039.1 GCA_029239235.1 Herbinix sp. | reverse complement strand
TTAGTACCGTGCCCCGCCAACCGGAATGGGATAATCCAATGGCCTTGTTTACCGGATCCACCAGATAGAGCGGAACACAGTCAGCATATTTTGTAACTAGTGTGATACCAGGCTTATTCGTAATCAGGCCATCAATTTCATCGTAGTCTCGTGGTACAAATAGCCCTTTTCCATAATCCTTTTCCTCAACAACTTTAATATTCGTCTTGTGAACCTGCAAAGATACAACAAGCTTAGTTACATCAAAACCGATACTATTTGCCATACGGCGATAATTTTCTTCTATATTAACAGGAGAATCAGTATAGCTGCTAGTTTCACTTCCAAAATTCATGGTTGAAAACATACCCTCACTCACACCGCCAAGCCTTGTAGAAAAGCCATGCTTTATAAAGGGTATTTCTAAGAGCACTGGGAAGGTAATGTAGGGTACTTCCATATTCAAATCTAACCTAGCGGAGTCACTGTTTTTAAATACCATATAGAAATTCCCTTTCTCATTGTTCTTTTATAGTATGCAAATATAGTATGCAAATTATTTTAATAAAATAATGTTCTAAAGCAAATTAATCTTCCATCGACTTAGCCTGACGATCCTTTTAAGATACACCATCAAATGCGTTTTTAATTAATGAAATATCTTTATCAAGAATTACTACCGCATCAAAGCGACAGGGTGTGTCCGAAGATATTTTATGGGACAGCATATAGAACTGGGCTGTTCGTGTGATTCGGCGTATTTTATGATAATTGATCGCTTCTGCCGGAAAGCCCTTTGTCGCACTGGAACGGTATTTTACCTCAATAAAGCAAAGATAAGCCCCGTCCTTAGCAATCAAGTCGATCTCACCCAGCTTACAGCGAAAATTTCGTTCCAGTAGCCGATATCCATGTTCCGTAAGAAAGTCAGCTGCCTTTTGTTCAAAATTTGTTCCGACTTTTCTAGTGTTCATTTTAGCACCTTATCTTTGATACGATCCATTTTATCTACGAAGGCAAGAACCTCAGCAACTACCTCATATAATTCAGGCGGTATCATATCACCAATTTCTAATTTGGACAGGGAATTAGCCAGCTTCTCATCCTTATGTAGAGGGATATCAGCTTCTTTTGCTCTCTCTATGATTCGATCAGCTACATAGCCCTTACCGGAAGCAATCACCTTCGGCGCCTGATCCTCCTGATCATAGGAAAGTGCAACAGCTGTCTTGGCCTTAAGATCCGTAGCATTTACCTGACCGTTTGTATCTAAGCTGATATTGCTACTTATATTATTCTTTACATTAGCATTTAATTTATCCTTATTATCCATAGTCTAATCTCCATACCTATAATAGGAATCGATAAACCTTGAATCAATAGTTGTTAAGTAAGCATACCGTACTAGCATTCGCTTGTTTGCAAACCAATTCTTAATTTTTATGTTTGGAATCAAACTGCTATTTTACTAAATTACATGATTGATTTATTCCATGAAATTCTTAAGGAAACTCATTCTATGTATTGGTGTTAGCCCTATGTCCTTAATTGCTGCGATATGCTTTGCAGAGCCATAGCCTTTATTACTTGCAAAATCATATCCGGGAAACACCTTATCATATGCGATCATCATTCGATCTCTCGTTACCTTTGCTACAATGCTGGCTGCTGCAATGGAAATGCTTTTTGCATCACCTTTAATAATAGGAACTTGTTTTATATTAACTCCGGGGATTGTTACTGCATCATTTAGCAGCAAGTCCGGCTTCACGGACAGATTTCCGATGGCTTTACGCATTGCTTCATAGGTAGCTTGAAGAATATTCATTTCATCAATCTTGTTCGGTGGAACGCTTCCTACACCAAAGGCAACCGCTTTTGAGATGATTTCGTCATACAGCTCTTCCCTCTTCTTCTCAGTAAGCTGCTTGGAATCATTAACATATAAAATATTACAGTCTTTTGGCAAAATGACAGCGGCAGCAATGACAGGACCTGCAAAGGGTCCTCTTCCCACCTCATCGATACCGCAAATGTATTCGTAATCACTATACTTATTCTCATAGCTTCTCATCTCGGCAAGACGTTCCATTTCTCTTTGAAGCGTCCATATTTTATTACGATACTGATTGCAGATGGTAATTACTCCGCTTCTTTCATCCTCACTGTATTTTATAAGCAGTTCCGGAATATCTACATCCTTTGCCTGCATAAATTCTAATTTAACTTCTGCAATTTTCTTTGGGGCAATAATTTCCCTTATTTGTACATCCATTATAAATTCTCCTATTAACGACCCTTTGGCCACGAGACCGCGGGGTATCGGATGTGAAAGGCTCTTTCTTTCACATTACTTACACTAGGGGGATCCTCATCTGTTGTTACTTGTTTCATAATCTATTCTGTATCGAGTGGCGCAGAACTGCTAGGCTCTGTATCCTCCGTTGTCACAGTTGGAAACTCCAATGTGATATTTCCCAGTTTTACACTTCTCAAATCATCGATTAAGAAAGCAGCCGCACGGTCAATATCAGGCAAGCCACCTTTTAAAAGACAGGATCTCTTGATGGCCACAGTCTCCAAGATTTCCAGAGCATCCTTTTGAGTTTCCGCTTTCGATGTGATTTCTAAACCATAACGAGTGGCCAAAACATCTGGATAATACCTGCTGAGGATTAAGATCAGTTCCAAGGACATTGTGGTTGTATCAATGATATTATCGTTGATGGAACCAATGAGTGCTAACCTCAATCCAACCATTTGATCCTCGAATTTAGGCCATAGGATACCAGGAGTATCCAGCAAATCCGTATTTTTATTCAGACGAATCCATTGCTTTCCTTTTGTGACGCCAGGTTTGTTCCCTGTTTTTGTAGAAGCCTTACCTACAAAGCTATTGATGAAGGTGGACTTTCCTACATTGGGAATTCCTACGATCATGGCGCGGACAGGTCTGTTCAGGATACCTTTACGGCGATCCCGTTCGATTTTAGCTTCACAGGCTTTATTTACAATATCCTGAACCTGCTTTACTCCGGCTCCGCTTTTAGAATTTACTAAGGATACAAAATAACCCTGTTTTTCAAAATATTCCTTCCAGGCAGTATTATACCGTGGGTCTGCCATATCAGATTTATTTAAAAGTATAACTCTGGATTTGTTCTTTGCTAATGCATCAATATCAGGATTTTTACTGGAATATGGAATTCGTGCATCTACCAGCTCGATAAGAGGATTTTTCTCCTGAAAAGAGGATTCCTCCTAATTGAGGCTTTCTTCTTTTTTCAGATTTAGCTTATTGATAAAATTAAAGGGTTTTAATCTTATAAAAGCCTTTCCGACAATTTCTTCCCTTCGAATCGTTCCAACACTGGCAAAGCGACTATCTTCGCTGTTGTTACGATTATCTCCAAGAACAAAATATTCATTCTCTTCGAGAGTGATTTCCTCATCCGCTAAACCATAATTGTTCATGACGTCAGTGTTTACAAGGTCCTCGATCACTTCCCCATTAATAGATATCTTTTCATTTTTTATCTGAAGCTTTTCACCGGGTAAACCGATAATTCGCTTAATATCATAATAACTGTGCTCTTTACCGCTTTGCTTAAATACAATTACATCGAATCGCGTGGGATCTAAGATACGGTAATTAATTTTATTGATTATAATCTCATCTCCATCATTCAGAGTGGTTTCCATAGAGACCCCTACCATGGATGTTTTTTCAAGAGCATAATACACAATGAAATATGCCAGGAAGATAACCGCTGCAATTTGAAGACTCCAAATTAATATTTCTCTCAGAACTTTCTTTTTAAAAGACTTCTTATTCTCTTGGTCAAAATCATATTCCATTCTTCTTGCCAACTTCTTCCCTTCTTTCCCTAATGTTTATTCGGCTGCAAGGCTGCCGGGTGTGAAAATTGTTCTTTATTTTCACACTACCTGATTAAAACAAACAAGGTTTGTCCGATATAATTTAGTGTTAAAAAAGGGACAATCGCTTAAGTATTGTCCCTTCGTTGTATTATCTGATTACTTCTTTAACCTTAGCTCTCTTACCTACTCTATCACGTAAATAGAACAACTTAGCTCTTCTTACTTTACCACGTCTAATTACTTCGATCTTTTCGATAACAGGACTATGAAGCGGCCAAGTCTTTTCTACACCGATTCCGTTAGAAGTCTTTCTAACAGTAAAGGTTTCTCTTGAACCACCGTTCTGTCTTTTCAGTACGGTACCTTCATATACCTGGACTCTTTCACGGTTACCTTCTTTTACTTTAGCGTATACTTTTACAGTATCGCCTACGTTGAAGCTAGTTACTTCAGCTTTTAACTGCTCAGCTTCAATACTCTTAATGATATCGTTCATTTTGTGACCTCCATTCATATTTAGATGTTCTTGACACGATTTGGCATATTTACCATGCATCAGAGGACCATCCCATCTCACAACTACTTACTTTAACATAAACTGTCATATAATGCAAGTACTTTTTTGTTACACACGAAATCAATAAACATCATAATTCTTTTGAAAAATCAGCTTGGTGAGTAATTCACCCTCCTGATCCGTTAAATCAGCCTTCTCCAATAAATCCGGGCGGCGTTCATAGGTTCTTAGGATGGACTGTTCCCTCCTCCAGGCTTCGATTTTAGCATGATGCCCGGACAAAAGCACTTCAGGTACTTTCATTCCCATAAAGGTCTCCGGCCTTGTATATTGCGGATATTCTAATAAATTTCCATGCAGGGATTCAAATTCGGAGGATACTTCATTATTTAGGACGCCCGGAACCAGTCTGGATATCGCATCAATCATAACCATGGCTGGAAGCTCTCCTCCGGTAAGGACATAATCACCAATGGATATGTTATCTGTAACAATCATATCCAGGACACGTTCATCAATACCCTCATAGTGTCCGCATAGGAAAATCACATCCTCTTCCTGAGCCAGCGCCTGAGCCATACCTTGATTAAAGATGCTGCCCTGTGGTGTTACATAAATCACCCGGGGCTTCTTATAATCAGTGGTATCTTCCTTCGAAAGCTTAATATGATTTGCCAAATATCCATAGGCCTTGTACACCGGTTCGGCTTGAATTACCATCCCGGCACCTCCGCCGTAGGGATAGTCATCGACTCTATTATGTTTATCCTCGCTGAAATCTCTGATATTAATTGTATTGACATTAATCAGTCCCTTATCAATTGCTCTGCCGGTAATACTTGTATTCAGCCCCTGCTGAATCATTTCCGGAAAAAGCGTTAGTACATGAAAATTCATAGTTTTCTCCAATCTACATGGTAATCAGTAGGAAGAAGATCCTTCCACGTTAATTTCAAGCAATAGAATTTACGTATAGGTGGAATGGTCTTCTAATCAAGGAAGCACTATCTTAAGCCGTTTAGTAAGTGCACCGTGATTTTTTTATGCTCAACATTCACATCGAGGACGCATTCCTTAATGGAGGGTATCAAAATCTCTTTTCCTTCATCTGTTTTCACGACATAAACATCATTCGCTCCCGTTGAAATGATTTCTGCCAAGGAGCCCAGTTTCTCGCCCTCATCCGTTATAACTTCGGAATGAATCAGGTCAAAGATGAAATATTCACCTTCCTCTAATTTAACCGCGTTCTCTCGGTCTATAAGCAGATCCTTTCCACGGTATTTTTCTACGTCATTAATATCGTCAATTCCTTTAAACTTTAGAATAGCCATTTGCTTAAAGAATTTAACGCCTTCTATTTCCATAGAAAGCAGCTCTTTTCCTGTATCTAAGAACACAGTCTTCAATTCCTTAAAACGATTTACATCATCAGTTGTTGGGAACACCTTTACCTCACCCTTAATTCCATGGGTGGAGGATATCACACCTACTCTTAAATAATTATCCATAATATTCTCCATTCCTTTGAGATGCCATTTGAAATTCTACTAGCTTTTTAAACTTGTATTACAGCTAAAGCGGCATCTTCACCTTCTCTATCATCTATTTTCTCAGTAACGATCATTTGGCGTGAGACGACGGGGTGTCGGATGTGAAATGTGTTTTAATAATTCACACGAACGATCATTCGACTAGAAGCCTTGCCAATGTCGGATGTGAAAATGTTTCTAATTTTCACACGTTATCCTGTTATATTCTCTTCATAAATTTAACTCTAAACTATGATATAACTTAGAAAAATGAGCTCTAAGTTATGTTATAACTTTGTAAATAAGTTTTCTACTATGTCATAACTTAGAATAATTCTTCCACTACGATTAACTTAGAAAAAAGAAGCTCTCTACTATGTCATTATGAAAAATTAATCTCATGGGACATAACAGACAGCTTCCCCATTCTGTAAAGGAAACTTTGCAGTTGCATTTACTTATTGTAAAATCTCAACTATTACCTTCTTATCATCCTTTGTTGCGGCTGCTTTTACTACGGTACGAATGGATTTTGCAATACGACCTTGTTTGCCGATTACCTTTCCCATATCTTCAGAAGCGACTTTTAATTCCACAACAATTGCCTTATCGGTTTCCTTTTCCGTAACTACAACCTCATCGGGATGATCAACGAGTGATTTAGCGATTACTTCGACTAATTCCTTCATTCTCATTACCTCCGATATTTATTATAGAATACCAGCGTGCTTGAAGATTTTACCTACTGTATCTGTTGGCTGTGCACCATTTGCTAACCACTTCTTTGCAGATTCTGCATTTACGTTGAAAGCACTTGGATTTTTAGTTGGATCATAGGTACCGATTTCCTCGATGAATCTACCATCTCTAGGTGTTCTGGAATCAGATACAACGATTCTATAGAAAGGAGCCTTTTTCTGTCCCATTCTCTTTAATCTAATCTTTACTGCCATTTTAAATTCACCTCCTTAAAAATTTTATACAAGCAAATCAAAGCTGACTTACTTGATATGAATCACACAAGCTTACCGTTACCGGTGCCTCGTGCATATATTATTAAAAACAAGCAATCATAACTTACAAGCGAAAGCATTGCAGGCTATTCTTATGGATTAGCTTATTCTAATAAGTGTGCCTAAAATCCAAAGGGCATACGGAATTTACCCATTCCGCCGCGTTTGCCTTTGCCACCCATCATACCGGAAAATTGCTTCATCATCTTTTTCGACTGTTCAAATTGCTTCACCAGCGCATTTACTTCACTGATGTCCACACCTGCTCCGGCGGCAATTCTCTTTTTACGGGATGGATTAATAATATCCGGGTTGGAACGTTCTGTTTTAGTCATCGAATTAATGATTGCTTCCGGCTTAGATAATGCATTATCATCAATCTCTACATTCTTAAGCTGTTTGTTCATTCCTGGCAGCATATTTAGCATATCGCCAATGCCACCCATTTTCTTTACTTGCTGCATCTGCTCCAGGAAATCGTTAAAGTCAAATTCGTTCTTCTTGAGCTTACGTTCCATTTCTCTGGCTTTGGTTTCATCAAATTCAGCCTGTGCCTTATCAATTAAGGTAAGAATATCTCCCATTCCAAGGATACGGGAGGCCATACGATCCGGATAAAACTGTTCCAGATCTGACAGCTTTTCACCCATACCTGCATACAATATGGGTCTTCCGGTTACGGCACGAATTGATAAGGCCGCACCGCCCCTGGTATCACCATCTAACTTAGTCAAAATAACACCGTCGATGGAAAGCTTATCATTAAACATTTCGGATACATTTACCGCATCCTGACCGGTCATAGCATCTACTACTAATATTGTCTGATGCACCGTAAGATTATTCTTAATCTCCTGCAGCTCCTCCATCATTGCTTCATCAATGTGAAGCCGTCCTGCAGTATCGAGAATCACTGTATTAAAGCTATTCTTCTCAGCATGCTCAATTGCTGCTTTTGCAATATTAAGGGGCTTGTGCTTATCACCCATTGCAAATACAGGAACACCCTGTTTCTCACCGTTAATTTTTAATTGATCAATCGCTGCGGGTCTGTAAATATCACAGGCAACGAGTAAAGGTCGTCTACCCTTAGATTTTAATTTACCTGCAAGCTTTGCAACGGTAGTTGTTTTACCGGCACCTTGAAGACCGCACATCATTATTACGGAGATCTCATTGGTGGGCTTTAACTGAAGTTCAACGGTCTCATCACCAAGTAATCGAACCATTTCTTCGTTAACAATCTTAATTACCATCTGACCGGGAGTGAGGCTCCCCATTACATCCTGTCCAACTGCACGCTCTTGAATTGTATTTACAAAATTCTTTACTACCTTAAAGTTAACGTCAGCTTCTAATAAAGCCATCTTAATTTCCTTTAAAGCCACCTTTACATCTGCCTCGGAAAGTCGGCCTTTGCCTTTGAGGTTTTTAAATATATTCTGCAGCTTATCGGATAAACTTTCAAATGCCATAATACTCCTTTCCATCACCCTAGGTGATTTAAGTATTCAAGAAAAGGATATCTGTCTTTTCGTCTATAATTCCTTTAAAATATCATCCGCCAAGGTTGAAATATCATTCAGGTGTTTCATCTCCCCTGTCTCGGAGATATCAGAAACGATCTCTTTCATATTGGCTACTTTATCTTTAATGGTCTGAAATCTCTTCATTAGGCCAAGCTTTGCTTCATAGCTCTTAAGCTCCAGAGTACAACGCTTCACAATATCGTAAACACCCTGCCTGCTCATGCCCTGTTCTGTGGCTATTTCACTTAGGGATAAGTCGTTTAATACATAATCCTCAAAGATTTGCTTTTTATGATCGCTTAGTAATTCTCCATAGAAATCATATAAAATAGACTGTAATACAATTTCGTCCAGCTTATCAATCTGCGTCTCATTCTGCTTCATAAAAATTCACCACCTGTAAAGGAATTTTCTTTACAGGTGGTAGTATACTTGAATTTAGGGATCTTGTCAAGCATAATCTTATCAAATTATTTGAATTATCATTTCTAATTATAACAGATTGAATGATCATTTTAAAGCTTAACTTAAAGCTTAACTTAAAGCTTAACTTATACCTCATCGATAGCCTTTAAATCAAGGCGTCATAGGTTACGACCCCGTTGATTTATAATGTCTTATGCCAAACCTCCAAAGCAGATAACAGGGAAAGAGAAATATGCAACCCAGAAGGGGAAGCAGCATATACCACCATTGATCTGCTTTTCCAATAAGATAAAGAAACGGATAATACTGAAACAAAGCATAGGGAACAAGATAGGTACAAAAGCGAAGTACTCCTTTTCCATATACGTCAATCGGATATTTTCCATACTCTCTTGCTCCGTCGGTTAATACATTCATGAACTCCAAGCCCTCAATTGTGAAAAAACAGATGCTTGCATAGATCAGAAACAAACAACCGAATACTACACTTCCACCCACAATCATTAATAACAAGGTGACCACCTTCCACAAATCCCAGTGAACCTCCGACTTTGTAATTCCATAGGCAAACATAACGAGTGCCTGAAGAATTCGTCCGATCCGGGTAAATTCCATTTTTCCCGATACTACCTGAAAAATACAGCTACGGGGTCTAAGGAGCATACGGTCAAATTCAAAATTACTGATAGTGCTTGCAAACATATCAAAGCCTCTCATGAACATCTCAGCAATAGAATATGCCATTAATACCGTTGCGTAACATAAAACCACCTCACTAAAGCCATATCCCTTCACTTCATGAAAACGCTGAAGCAAAAAAAGAACTCCCAAGAACACATTAAAGGAAACCAGAAACTGTCCAAGCGTCGTAAGCATGAAGGATATCTTATATTGCATAGCAACTTTTAAATGCATCACAAAAAAATTGAAATATAATCTCATAACTTTTAACCTCCCTGCACGACGACCCGTTTCAAAGCTACAGCAGTCAGCCATTTACCAAGTCCAACCAATACTATGAGCCAAAACAGCTGCAGTCCTGCTCTTGCATAGATTTCAAGTCCGTTAATATCACCGGAGTAGATCCTAAGAGGTACGTTCTGCATGGAAGCAAAGGGAAGGATCTCTACAAATTGCCGGAAACCATCCGGTAAAAAGGGGAGCGGAATAACTGCTCCTGAAAAGAATTCGACTACCGATATAGCAACCATTCTGACACCCACCGGTGAGAATGTAAAAAATGTAGCAATATACACCAACATACAAAAGGCCACTACAACAAGGAAGCCCAGAATGACGGTAATAAAAAACCAAAAGCCTGCGGTTAAATTTACCGGAAGCCTCATGCCATATGGCATTGGTAAAAATGAGGCAAAGATTAGTATGGGGAAACTTCGAAGGACTGCCTTTGATAACCGGTTCGCCATACTTCGAAAAAACCACATATCATATAGATCTGCAGGTCTGCATAATTCATATGCAATTCCGCCCTCTGTAATCGTATTAAAAATATCATTTTCCAAAAACCATGTCATAAATAAAGCCAGCAATGCCTGCTGCAGCCAGATATAAGAGGATAAAGCTTCTCTTGTCATCGGAAAAGCCGCTGGATATGCCTCATAAAAAGCTCGAAACATTAACAATTCCAAGGCTCCCCATACAAATTGTGTAACGATTCCTGCCAATGCAGCCGCCTTGTATTGTAATCCGGCAACAAATCGTATACGAAAGAAAGAAATATATTTTTGATATCGAAAAATACCATTTAGCTCTTGTCCCATAGAATCACGCTCCTCTTCTTATATCTGATATTGATGATATAAGTTAGACACAACCTCATCAATAGAAGAGCTTTCTACAGAAATATCATTGACCTCTACCTGTTTGTTAATATGGGAAATGGCATCTGATACACTCAATTTATTCAGATCAATCTCAAAGGTAGCAATCTGATTACTGGAGGAGCAAAGCGCCATTCCATCACAGGGATTGATTCTTTTTCCGTTATGCTCCACCGTTAATTTCTTATTATTCGAAAAGCGTTTACGAATGTGCTCCAGGCTACCGTCCATAAGGATTTTCCCTTTTCCAATTAGTATAATCCTTTTTGTCAGTGTTTCAATATCCTGCATATCATGAGTTGTTAAAATAACCGTTGTCTTATGCTTTCTGTTCTGCTCCAGAATAAAATCTCTTACTGCAATTTTAGAAACGGCGTCCAAGCCTATGGTTGGTTCATCAAGAAATAATATCTTCGGACTATGAAGCAAGGAAGCCGCTATCTCACAGCGCATTCTCTGCCCCAGGGATAGCTGTCTGGCAGGGGTTCTGATCAATTCCTTAAGATTTAATAAAGTAACCAGTTCCTCCAGGTTATTGTTATAACGATTTTTTGGAATTCTGTAGATATCCCGCAGAAGTTCAAAGGAGTCAATCACAGGAACATCCCACCAAAGCTGTGACCGTTGACCGAACACAACCCCAATTTCATTCACATGTGCTATTCTTTCCTTCCATGGAATTCTCCCGTTGATGCTGCAGGTTCCCTGATCCGGTGTTAATATGCCGCTGAGTACCTTAATCGTACTGCTTTTTCCCGCACCGTTGGGGCCGATATACCCGACCATCTCTCCGTCTTCAATTTGAAAGGAGATATCATCGAGTGCTTTGATGCATTCATACTGTCTGTGAAAAAGAGCCTTGAATGCCTCAGAAAATCCGGCATTTCGCCGGCTGACCTGAAAGGTCTTAGAAATATGTTGGACCTCAATCATATAAATTTCCTCCTGGTAGTAATATTTTTTCAAATATCTTGCCAAGCGACGGCGTACCGCATTGGATACACTTTTTTCCTTGGATTTTGCCAAGAAAACCCGTGGTTAATATTTACGCTATAGTACAGCGGAAATATATTGTAAAACTTTCTATTATAATAGTCAATTGTTATTTCATTCGAATTGCATTATATTAATTCATATGAGATCTATCATGTTAATTCATACGAGATCCATCATGTTAATTTTGTAATGAGTTAGAAAGAACCCTACAATAAGCCAAATGGTTTTTTGTAGGGTTCTTATAGTTAAATTTATTGTTTAAAATTGCTTATACCGGATAAGCCTTGTTCTCTTTGTCAGCAACTGTTACATCAACGCCGGTCTGTTGAGCCTGGCGATACTTGAAATATTCAACTGCTACCTGAGGGAATAATGCATAGGATAATACGTCCTCATCCTGCTGCTTCCACTGAGTAATCTCTGCTTCAATCTTTTTAAGCTCAGGTTCCAGCAAATCTGCGGGACGGCAGGTAATTGGCTTTTTATCTCCAATAACCTTCTTTTGAACCTCTTTATCAAAAGGCTTTACGGTCTGACCATATTCACCGGCAAGCAATGCCTTGGTTTCCTTTGTTACCATCTTATAGCGCTCATCAGCAAGTACGTTAAGCACTGCCTGAGTTCCGACAATCTGGCTGGAAGGGGTTACCAACGGCGGTTCACCGAAATCTTTACGAACACGTGGTATTTCCTTTAGTACCTCATAGTACTTATCTTCCTGCTTAGCTTCCTTTAACTGGGAAACAAGATTGGATAACATACCACCGGGAACTTGATACAATAAGGTTTGGATATCAACGCCCATAACCTTGGGATTAAGTAAGCCGGAATCTAAAGCCTTATCACGAATCGGGCGGAAATAATCTGCGATCTCAGCGAGAAGCTTCTGATCATAGCCTGTGTCATAAGGAGTTCCTTTAAAGGTCTCGACCATAACCTCTGTTGCAGGCTGGCTGGTTCCCATTGCAAAGGGTGACATCGCTGTATCAATAATATCACAGCCTGCCTCTACTGCTTTAAGATATGTCATGCCGCCAACACCACTGGTGTAATGGGTATGCATATCAATGGGGATACTTACAGCTGACTTTAATGCGGTAACCAAATTGGTAGCTTCGTAAGGAACGAGTAAGCCTGCCATGTCTTTGATACAGATGGTGGATGCGCCCAGTTCTTCAATTTTCTTAGCCATATTAATATAATAATCTGTGGTATAAGCATCACCAAGGGTATAGGCAATTGCTACTTGTGCATGACCTTTTTCCTTATTGGTGGCATTTACTGCACATTCCAGATTGCGGATATCATTTAAAGCATCGAATATACGGATGATGTCGATACCGTTTGCAATAGATTTCTGAACAAAATACTCTACCACATCATCTGCATAGTGGCGATATCCAAGGATGTTCTGTCCACGGAATAACATCTGTAATTTTGTGTTTTTAAAGCTCTGTCTGAATTTTCTTAATCTGTCCCAAGGATCTTCCTTAAGGAAGCGTAAGGATGCGTCAAAGGTTGCGCCTCCCCAACATTCTACGGCATGATAACCTACTTTATCCATTGTCTCAAGAATGGGAAGCATTTCCTGCGTCGTCAATCTTGTAGCAATCAGGGATTGGTGGGCATCACGCAATATGGTTTCGGTTATTTTAACCGGTCTTTTTACTTGCTCTGCCATTACTTTACCTCCTGTGAACTGAAAGTTACTAGTTTAATGTAGCGAGTAATGTACCAGCATCAACAGTCTGCGCTGCTGTCACATTTATGCTTGCTACGGTACCATCCTGAGGTGCAACTATTTCATTCTCCATCTTCATTGCTTCCAGAATCAGGATCACTTCGCCCTTCTTTAAGGTCTGGCCAATCGATGCCTTTATAGATACGATCTTTCCTGGCATTGGAGAGCTTACTTTAAAGCTTCCTTCGGAGCCACCAGCTGATGGTGCAGGTGCCGGTGCAGCCTCTTGCTTCTCTGCTACAGGAGCCGTTGCAGCCACAGCTGGCGCAGCAACTGCTTTTGGAGCTGCTACTGGAGCCGGTGCAGCTGAAACTCCCTCTTCCACAGATACATTATAGGTATTACCATTGACTGTAATTGTATAATATTTCATTATGAAATCCTCCTTATTTTTTACGCATAAAGTGCGTCGCACCCTCTGGTGCTATTATTGCGCAGGATAAGAGAATTTCCAATCCTGCCCTCGCGTCTCTTTTATGCATTCATCCAATTCTTACTGTTCACCCTGCGAATAGAACGTACCACGAATCCATCCTTTGGGGCATCCTCACCCATTGAGGCATAGATCGCAGCGGTGATAACTGCCACCAGTTCACAATCATCAACTAAATTTGCTCCTTCGCCTCTTTCGGAAGCAATTGCATTATTTCCCGCATCTCTTCCAGGAACTGAGCCTTCTGTAGAAGTATCATTTAAATTTGGCTTAATGCTAACAAAATATGTGATTAACATTAACAAAACTACAACCGCTAGAACAACAACTGCACCAAACAATGTATTTAAAGTAATATAACTGCTTAAACCACCTGAGAGCATTGCTTGGCTGACTAATATGCTTCCCATAATTTCACCTCATTTATATGGTGCCATGCTTTTTCGCAGGGCGGGTCTCTCTTTTAGTGAAAAGCATTTCAAAGGTATAGATTAAATGCTTACGTACAGAGTCAGGTTCTATAATGCTGTCAACATAACCACGTCTAGCCGCAGCTTGTGCACTGGATTGAAGAGCTTCATATTCGGATGCTTTTTCCTGCTGAACCTTCAAAGCGTCTCCTTCATACATGATCTGAGCTGCAAGTGCTGAATCCATCATGCCAATCTGTGCACTTGGTAATGCAAAGACCATATCCGCTCCTATATGCTTGGAGTTCATCGTAATATATGCAGTTCCATAGGCTTTTCCGATGATTACGTTAACCTTAGGTATCGTTGCATTAGCAAAGGCATAGGTCAACTTTGCAGATGCTATTGCAATACCCTTCTCTTCTTCAAGGCTTGCCTTGTAACCATTTACATTCGTAAGAGTTAAAACAGGGATACCAAAGGCATTACATTTCTTAATAAAGCTTTCTGCTTTATAGCAGCCGGCAGTGGTTAAGGAACCATCAAACTGCTCTGTTACCTTACCGGTCTCATCTGTAATTTCGCTGCGGTTAGCAACTGCTCCGATGGTCATACCATTCAGTCGAATAAAGCCGGTTACCACTTCTTTTGCATAATCAGCTTTGATTTCAAAAAATTTATTATTATCTGATATATCGATTAAAGCTTTTTTAGAATCATTTACTTGTGCTGACATCTCAGGAAGTAATCTATTTAAATCATCAGTACACTCCACGAAAGAAGCATCATCCTCATTATTAGAAGGCAAAAGGCCAATTAAATTGCGAATCTGATTAAGAACATCGGTCTCGTCCTCGCCTACATAATCTACGATACCAGCTTTCCCTTGGAATACTGCCTGTGCTGTATCACATTTTTCCTTGCTATTACTAAGTAAAGCGTTTGGAGAATTAACGAATAATTTTGCCTGCGTTCCCTCCATAAAAGAAAAATCACTTAAAGCTGCCAAAACAGCTAGACCACCACCGCAATTACCAAAGATTGCTGTAATCTGAGGTATCACACCGGAAGCCAGAGTTGACTTTAAGTACACCTCTCCAAAGCCGTTTAAAGCGTCAGTAGCCTCCTGTAATCTTAAACCGGATGAGTCGATTAGTCCTATCACAGGGGCACCTACTTTAAGTGCCAAATCATAAATATTTACTATTTTTTTTGCGTGCATTTCACCGATGGAACCGCCCATTGAAGCTGCATCCTGACTATATACATAAACCAGATTGCCATCAATTACACCGTAACCGGTAATAACGCCGTCAGCAGGTGTGCCCTTCTGCTGTAAGTTAAAGTCTGTACTTCTTTGTGTAACGAAAGCGCCGACTTCTACAAAGCTATTGTCGTCAAGCAAAGAAACAATTCTTTCTCTCGCTGACAGTTGTGCCGTACTGCTCATTTTCAGCCCTCCATTTTTCAATTCTTGGCAAATGAAACAGCTTATTGTTTCATTTGTAGTAAACTAAATCAATTCTATGCCAATTTTAATTGTATTATAATTAACGGTAAAAGGCAAGGATAAAATCCACATTAGTGGGACATTATGTTAACTTATTCAAATATCATTATTAAAAGCAAACTAAAATAAAACAAGTGAACAACAATTGTTGTTCACTTGCTACAAAACTTTAATTGATTACTTGTTTAATTTTACTAATATCAAAGCCTTTTCGATAAAGAGATGCAATTAACTTCTGCTTCGCTTCATAATCCATCTCCTCAGGTGACTTAGTCTTCTTAGCGACAGCTTTCTTTATGGCTACCACTTCCGGATCTTCTTCACCTTCAGTATCATATTCCTCAGAAAATACCAGATCGATTATTTTAGAATCAACACCTTTTTGCTTTAACTCCATTTTAATGGCAAGCTTGCTTTTATCATTTTTTCGGGTTCGAATATAAGTTTCAGCCAGCCGTTCATCATTCAGATAGCCATAGCTATCTACATATTGAATTGCTTTGTCGACGATACTTTGTGTAAAACCGGCATCGGACAGCTTGCTTCTCAGCTCTGATTCAGTTCGATTCATGAATTTAAGAATTGATAAAGCCTTAAGTTTAGCTTTCGGCAGTACAATCTTCTCAAGAAGAGAATCATAAAAGGAAGAGGGGATCTCGTCGCCTTCCGTTATATTTAACTGATCGACTTCTTTCTGAGCTAAGAAAAAGGAATATTCACCATCCAAATAGATATTTACTTTTGTCTTATTCAGTACTTCGATTCGTGTAATGATCATAGTGAATCACTTATTCCTGGTTTTCTGTAAGCTCTTTTGATGAATCACGGAGGCCATATTTATCTCGAACCTTCTCTTCGATTTCAACAAATATGCTAGGGTTTTCAATCAAATATTGCTTCGCATTCTCTCTACCCTGGCCAATCTTTGCATCATTATAGGCATACCAGGCACCACTCTTTATTACAATATTACTATCAGCAGCGAGATCAAGTACATCGCCTTCTCTGGAAATACCCTTACCAAACATAATATCGAATTCTGCTTCCTTGAACGGAGGAGCAATCTTATTCTTTACAACCTTAATTCTAGTTCTATTACCAACTACTTCGCCGCCCTGCTTTAGGGATTCAATTCTTCTGACATCCAGACGGATGGAGGAATAGAATTTCAATGCTCGTCCACCAGTTGTAGTCTCGGGATTACCGAACATTACACCAACCTTTTCACGGAGCTGATTGATAAATACAACGATACAATTTGATTTGCTGATTACTGCTGTTAATTTTCTTAAAGCCTGAGACATAAGTCTTGCCTGAAGACCTACATGGGAATCTCCCATGTCTCCATCAATCTCTGCCCTTGGTACTAAGGCTGCAACGGAGTCCACAATAATAATGTCTACCGCACCGGAACGTACCATTGTCTCCGTAATCTCTAATGCCTGCTCACCGTTATCCGGCTGTGAAATATATAAATTATCGATGTCAACACCGATATTCTTAGCATAAACAGGGTCTAGTGCATGCTCTGCATCGATAAAGCCTGCAATTCCGCCTCTCTTTTGCACTTCGGCTACCATATGTAATGCAACAGTAGTCTTACCACTGGACTCTGGTCCGTAAACCTCTAAAATTCTACCCTTTGGAACTCCGCCTAAACCAAGTGCAATATCTAAGCTGATTGATCCGGTAGGAATTGTCTCAATGTTCATATTAGCAGTATTATCGCCTAGCTTCATAACGGAACCTTTACCGTATTGTTTCTCAATCTGCGCTAATGCAGATTCCAATGCTCTGATTTTATCATCCTTAGCCATATCTAATCTCCCTTTTTAATAGCTTTTGCAAAACACGAACTTATGTTCTTTTCTACATATTAACTTATTTCCTTATCAATGTCAATAAAAACAATCAACATAGTAACTTTTACTTATATCTGGGAATATCTGTTCCGGACGTACTGAAAGAAGTTTTAGAAGTTTATTGCTTAATCCAAGGAAATACATGTCAGTATTATTTCAGAATTTTAAAGATATACAGAATATAAGTTGATAAGAAGTTGTAATCTAATTTCTCGATAAAAGGTGCTGCACATACGCCGTGCATCCCGATCAAAAGAAGCTGTATAGCTTATGCACCGTGCATCCCGTTTATAGGAGGCTGTATTGTTTTTGCGTCGTGCATCCCGATTATAGGAGGCCGTATTGCTTTTGCACCTTGCATCTAGATTACATGAACGTGTACTTAGTTCCTGTAATCTAAGATAATGATAGCTTGCTTTCTAACTTCTTATCATAGGCACTATTCATACGCTGTATAACCTGACTACAGGAACCTGTATTTCGTTCCTGTAATCGAATGACAATCTAATTATAGCAATCTCTCCATATCCTGTAAACAATTTTATGCCCCGTAATAATCACGAATTTTTGACGTTTTTTTATGTAAAAACACGGATTAATACAGTTTACTTGGCATTGTAATCTTTGGGTTGTAACCATGGTCAGTTAAGGCTTGAACGATTTCTTTCTTATGCTCGTGTCCGAAGGTTTCCATGGTAATTGTTAATTCCACGGCAGAATTTCGATTGATGCTGACGAACTGATTATGATCCAGACGGATTACATTTCCCTGATGCTTTGCTATGATAGAAGCTACATTTACAAGCTCACCCGGTCTATCCGGAAGTAGTACGGATACGGTAAAGACACGTCCTCTTTGAATTAACCCATGCTGTACCACGGAGGATACCGTAATAATATCCATATTGCCGCCGCTTAAAATAGACACTACCTTCTTACCCTTGCATTTTAAATGCTTTAAAGCTGCTACCGTCAGTAAGCCTGAGTTTTCTACTACCATTTTATGATTTTCGATGATATCCAGGAAGTTAACAATTAATTCAGTATCTTCTACTGTAATAATATCATCCACATATTTTTGAATGTATGGGAAAATCACATCTCCCGGAGTTTTTACCGCAGTACCGTCCGCGATAGTATCAATCTTTGGGAGCGTTACCACGCTTCCAGCCTTTAGGGAGGCCTTCATGCAGTCCGCGCCTGCAGGCTCTACGCCGATTACCTGTACATTAGGATTTAACATCTTTGCCAGAGTTGCCACACCGGCAAGGAGACCGCCTCCGCCAACGGGAGCAAGAATAATATCTACCGTCGGAAGCTCTTTAAAGATCTCCATAGCAATGGTTCCCTGACCCGTTGCCACGACTTCGTCATTGAAGGGATGGATGAAGGTATAACCTTTTTCTTCAGATAGCTGAAGGGCGTATTGACATGCCTCATCATAGACATTTCCATACAGAATTACCTCTGCACCATAGCTCTTAGTGCGATTCACCTTAATTAAAGGTGTTGTCGAAGGCATAACAATAATCGCCTTTGCCTGATAGAGCTTCGCTGCATAGGCAACTCCCTGTGCATGGTTACCGGCAGATGCGGTGACCAGACCCCGCTCTCTTTCTTCTTTGGTTAACGTGCTGATCTTATAATAAGCCCCACGAACCTTATAGGCTCCGGTATACTGCATATTTTCAGGCTTTAAATAGACCTTATTCCCTGACTGCTCCGAAAAATACTCACTATAAACCAAGTCTGTCCGGTTAATAACTTTTTTGACCGCTTCTGTAGCTTCTTCAAACTTATCTAATGTCATCATGATATTACCCTCCATCCACGTTCCAATTGTGATAGCAATCGAATACGTATTATTATATTTGATTGGCTGTTACATCATTATCTCTGTAACAGCCATAAGCAAAATGCTCTCATTTATTTTATCTTACTCGTTCTTCTGGAACAAGGCATCTACGAATTCTTCCGCATGAAATCTTTGGAGATCATCGATTTTTTCACCGATTCCAATGTATTTTACAGGAATGCCAAGCTCGGCTTGAATTGCAATAGCAATACCGCCCTTTGCCGTTCCATCCAACTTTGTTAACACGATACCAGTAACATCGGCTACCTCACTGAATTCCTTAGCCTGAACCATAGCGTTCTGTCCGGTGGTACCATCTAGTACAACTAAGGTTTCACGATAAGCTTCCGGATACTCCCTCTCGATAACACGATCAATCTTCTTTAACTCTTCCATAAGATTTTTCTTGTTATGCAAGCGTCCAGCGGTATCGCATAGCAGAACATCAACATTACGAGCCTTGGCTGCTGTAACTGCATCATAGATAACAGCGGCAGGATCAGAGCCTTCTTTCTGAGCGATAATGTCTACATTTGCACGATGCGCCCATTCCGTCAGCTGTTCAATGGCAGCTGCACGGAAGGTATCCGCAGCCGCAACCATTACTCTTTTCCCCTGGTCTTTCATCTGACCGGCAAGCTTACCTACAGAGGTTGTCTTACCAACGCCATTTACTCCGATTAAAAGAACAACGGATTTTCTGGTTTCAAAATCATAAGCATTGTCCTCCAGCTTCATCTGCTCCTTCATACTGTTCATCAAAAGGACGCGGCATTCCTCCGGCTCCTTAATCTTATTCTCTTTTACCTTCATTCTTAAATCTTCAATAATGGCGGTGGTTGTATTAATTCCAAGATCAGCCATAATCAAAGTTTCTTCCAACTCCTCATAAAAATCGTCATCAATGCTGGAAAATCCGCTAAAGATTGCATCAAATCCATGTGCAATATTATCTCTGGTCTTAGTAAGACCTTGAACTAATCGTCCAAAAAAACCTGGTTTGTCTCCCATATAAAATCTCCATTCTACTATAACGCTAACAATCATTTGGCCGCAAGACCATGTCGAATGTGAATTAAATTTTTCCATAATTCACAATATCTTTTATTATTCGTTTTACAACCACCCATATTCATCTTCACAGCCTTGGCTACTACCGAATCATCATCTACCTATTTATCTAGCTCGTTCTCAATCAAACTTACTGATACAAGAGTTGACACTCCCTTTTCCTGCATTGTGATACCATATAAGATATCCGCAGCTGCCATCGTTCCCCGACGATGGGTGATAATAATAAACTGTGTATCCTTAGTCAGTTTATGTAAATACTTTGCGAACCGATTTACGTTCGAATCATCCAGAGCCGCCTCAATCTCATCCAATAGACAGAAAGGAGAAGGCTTTAAGTTCTGAATTGCAAATAAGAGGGATATGGCCGTCAGAGCTTTCTCTCCACCGGATAGCTGCATCATATTCTGAAGCTTTTTGCCCGGTGGCTGTGCATTAATTCGAATACCTGCCTCCAGAATATCTTCGCTTTCCGTTAATTCCAGATCCGCCTTACCACCGCCAAAGAGTTCTTTAAATACGATATCAAACTGATCCTTAATGGCTTTGAATTTCTCAGCAAACTGTATTCTCATCTCCGAATCAAGCTCACCAATGATTTGTAGAAGGGCTTCCTCAGCCTTTATTAAATCCTCTCGCTGAACATGGAGGAATTCATATCGCTCGGACAGATTCTTAAAGTCCTCGATAGCATTGACATTGACATCTCCAAGCTCCTTGATCTTTCCCTTGATTTCTCCGATTAGCTTCTTTGCCTGAGGCAGGCTAATCTCCTCATCAATTGGATATTCTAAGGCACTGGAATAGGTAAGTTCGTATTCCTCCCACATGTAATTAATCTGCTGGTCAATCTGTTCGCTTAATTTTTCTTTCTGGCCATTCAAACGGTAGCATTCCTTGTCCAGTTCATTAATGAGGCTGGATAATTCTTCCCGCTTTGCAAAGAAATTCTTATGTCCTGCGTTAATTCGCTCTTTTTCCTCAGTTCGTTCCTTCAGCTTAATTTCTAAGGCCTCAATTAGAAGCTCATATTCCTGTACACGTGACTGAGTAAGTTCGATTTCTTTTTGTCTGTCGGACACAATTTGTGCTGCTTTTTCAACATCCTTTTTTAGGGAGGATTGTTCTTCAAATAAACGCTCAATCTCTCGTTTGACACGCTTAATATTCTCTAACATAAATTGATTGCTTTGCTCTAGGGTAGAAAGCTCCAGCTTAAGGCCAGCGGATTTTTCGTTTGCCTCTTGCTCCTTTATTCGCTCTTGTTCCAGAAGCTTATTCAACTGTTCGATCTTTGAATCTATTTCTTTATTCAGCTGTACGTTTTCTGAAAGAGAGTCATGCAACTTATTCAGATTATCCTTTAAGTCCTTTGCCTGTTGCTCAATTTCCTGAAGCTCCTTCACATATTCCTGATAGATTGCCTCGGATTCGGATTTCTTTGTCTTCTCACGTTCCAGATTCATCTTAGCCGTATTTTGTTCCAGGGATTTCTCCTGAAGACGAAGCTTTCCTTCCTCCAGAGCCTGACGAAGCCTAGCCTTCGTTTCTTTACACGCTTCTCGTTTGCTTTGCAAATTCTGACTCTTTTGCAAAAGAGAAGCTACGGACTCTTCCATTTCTTCTATTTCACGTCGTCTACCAAGTAAATTGCTTGCATTTTTATAGGCACCACCGGAGATGGAGCCACCCGGTGACAATAATTCGCCCTCCAAGGTTACGATTCGTAGGCTGTAGTTATACTTTTTAGCAATGAGGGTTGCGTTATCAATGTCATCTACTACTATAATTCTACCAAGCAAATAGTCAATTAATGCATTAAATTTCTTGTCTGTTTCTACCAAGCTACTTGCTATACCAAGTACACCTTTTTCCTTAAGCACCCTGTCGTTTTGTATTCCATGCCCGGATGCCATATTCGTTAACGGCAGAAAGGTTGCTCTACCGAACTTATTCTGCTTTAAATAAGTGATTAAATTCTTTGCAGTCGCTTCATCCGCGGTAACAATATTTTGAATTGTACCACCAAGGGCGGTCTCAATAGCGGTCTCATATGTCTTTTCAACCTTTATAATATCAGCTACAACACCGATAATACCCGGCTCCTGAGGCTTACGTTCCATGACCTTCTTTATACTGATACCATAGCCTTCATACCGCTCCGTCAGATTCATTAAGGAATCAAGTCTTGATTTTTCACCAAGATACTTTGCATGTACCTCATTGTACTGTGCTCCAATACTGTCAATCTCAGCCTGAGTATCCCCGATGGACTGTTCTAATGAGGAGCTTTCCTGACTCATTGTAATAATCGATTCAGATATATTCTTCAGATGCTCTTGACAAGCGAGAATTGATTCTTCATAGGAGCATTCTTCGCTTTTATTTTTCAAGATTCTCTGGTTTAAATCAGCCTTACGGATCGTATTTTGTTCCAGCATGGTCTCATAACGCTGCATATTACTTTTAATACCGGAATTAATGTTCAAGTGCTCAAAGATATTATTATTGCAGTCTTCAATTTCCTTACTATATCTTATAATCTCTTCTTTAATCCGATTCAATTCGTTTAACGCATTTGTAAGAATATCATCCATTCCGGAGATTTTCTCATCGATTACAGCCTTTTCTGAGAGATACTTACTTTCCTCTGATTTCTTTACCTCCAGTTCATCATCACCGCTCTTAATCCGATTTTGGATATAATCATCGTTTTGCAAAACGGCAATAATCTGCTCCTTCAGTACCTTGATCTCTCCTTCTGCCTTCTCTTTATCCAGCTTAAGGCCGCTTAAGGTACCACGATCTTCTTCTATAATCTGGTCACATTTTTCCAGTTCCTGTTCAAGCCGTACATACTCTTCCTTCGTATTTTCGTATTCTACCTTTGATTTCTCATAATCTACGGTAGCGATGGAGAGTTTTTCATCCAGCTGTTCCTTTGATACGCGAATCCTTTCGTATTCCTTTAGAAACTGATTGACATCAAGGCTTTTTAATTCTTCCTTTAATTTCAGATAGACCTTCGCAACAGCAGACTGCTTTTCCAGTGGTGCCAGCTGCTTTTCTATCTCCTTTAAAATATCTGTGATACGAGACAGATTCTGTTTCTCTTCTTCCAGATTCTTTTCCGCCGAATACTTTCTTCGCTTGAACTTTACGATACCTGCAGCTTCGTCAAATAATTCCCGGCGATCCTCCGGTTTACCGCTTAATATTTTATCAATCTGACCTTGTCCAATGATAGAGTAGCCTTCTTTTCCAACACCGGTATCTAAGAATAGTTCATAGACATCTTTTAATCGGCAGGAGGTTCCATTAATCAAATATTCACTTTCTCCCGATCGATATACCCTTCTGGCAACGATCACTTCATCGTATTCAATTGGTAACTTATGATCAGAATTATCCATGGTAAGGGCAACATAGGCGTAGCCTAAAGGCTTACGTGCTTCTGTACCGGAGAAAATGATATCCTCCATCCGGGCTCCACGCAGCTGCTTAGCACTCTGTTCACCTAATACCCAGCGCACCGCATCGGCTACATTACTTTTACCACTGCCGTTAGGTCCTACGATACCGGTAATTCCATCGTGAAACTCTAGAACTATCTTATTTGCAAAAGATTTAAAACCGTGAACTTCTATACTTTTAAGGTACATTCATAGTCTCCCATCCATTAACTTATATTTAGTAATTATAAAACCAGATCGTTTCATAATAGCCTAAACTTCGATTACACAAATTGCATTGCTTCTCCCCCGGTTATTCTTTCTTCTGTAACTTAAGAATTGCCTGGTTGGCTGCTTCCTGCTCTGCAGCTTTTTTTGTTCTGCCGGTTCCATAGCCTATCTCATCATTCCCGATACAGACGGCAACGGTAAAGGTTTTATTATGATCCGGGCCATCCTCCGAAATTAACTTATAACGAAGCTTTTGCTTGCTGCTATCATTCTGAATTATTTCCTGTAAGATAGTCTTGCTATCGAAAAAGAGGTTCTTACCTTTTAAATCAGCCAATATAAAGCCCTTAATAAACTCTTTTGCATTAGTAAAACCACCGTCCAAATAAATGGCTCCTATTACCGCTTCCAAAGCATCGGATAGTATGGAATTGCGATTTCTTCCGCCAGAAATATCTTCCCCTTTTCCTAGTAATAAAAACTGTCCAATATTTAAATCCCTTGCGCAAGTAGATAAGGTCTGCTCACATACAATGCTGGCGCGAAGCTTTGTCAAATCCCCCTCAGACAATTCAGAATATTCCTTGTACACATATTCACTAGTGACTAACTCCAGTACTGCATCTCCCAGGAATTCCAGACGTTCATTATTCTTCTCCTTGTCCAGTCTCATTTCATTCGCATAAGAGCTGTGGGTTAATGCATGTAATAGAATTGTAGGATCCGAAAAATGATATTTAATCTTTTCCTCAAGTAAAATTAGTTTTTCCTCATTTCTTTTACGTCCCTTCATAAACCAGCCGCTTCCTCCTCTCAACATATATGAAAAGCCCCTAGATAAGGCAAGCCTTATTCCCAGGGCTCTACATATATTCCTATGTTATAGTTCCTGATCTGGAATCAATGCTTTCAAATAAGGTTCAGTGATTCCTATTTATTAATTAAGTGCATTTTTGATCTGTTCAATCGCATCAGCTACAGTAACAATATTTTCAGCTTCTTCATTCGCAATTTCAATATCGAACTCTTCTTCAATTCCCATGATAATCTGGAAAACGTCTAAGGAATCTGCTCCCAAATCGTCTACGAAAGTGGTATCCATAGTGATCTCATCTTCGTCTACATTTAATACCTCGCTGATAATTTTTACTAACTTTTCAAATTCCATGATTATATACCCCTTCTTTATATTATTTGTTCGGTGTTTAAATTTTTCTTGATTTTATCATTAATATGTTGTTCTGTAAATGTAACACATTGCAGAATTGAGTTACGCACTTCTGTACTTTTCGCATTACCATGTGTTTTAACAACCAGTCCATTTAATCCCAGCATAGGAGCGCCGCCATACCTGGATGCATCAAAGTCCTTTAAGGTTTCCTTTAATGCGGGTTTGACGAGCAATGCGCCGATCTTACTTCTTGTTGTGCTCATCATTCCTGTTTTTATCTTCTGCACCAGAGCACCTCCTAAGCCTTCATAGAGCTTAAGAATAACATTTCCAACAAAGGCTTCACTTACAATTACATCTGCTCCGCCATTCGGAATCTCTCTTGCTTCAATGCTTCCGATAAAATTAATGTCTTTACAAGCTTTTAACAGCGGGAAAGTCTCTTTAACTAATTGATTTCCCTTCTCTTCCTCCGCGCCGATATTTACAATCGCTACACGCGGATTTTTAATACCAATGATATTTTCCATATAGATGGAACCCATTTTAGCGAATTGAACTAAATGGGAAGATCTCGCATCAACATTTGCGCCACAGTCTATTAGTAAAGATACGCCGGTTAGTGTAGGAATGAGAGGTGCTAAAGGCGGTCTTTCCACGCCGCTAACCCTACCTATAATTAACTGTCCGCCAGCAAGAACTGCTCCGGTGCTTCCAGCTGATACAAAAGCATCTGCTTCACCACTCTTCACCATATTACATGCAACAACAATTGATGAATTCTTCTTACGACGGATTGCCAAAACCGGTGCCTCGCAGTTTGTAATTACTTCCGGAGCATGAACGATCTCAATTCGTTCCTTGTCATAATTATACTCACTGAGTTCTTTACGAATGACAGTTTCATCACCTGTTAAGACTACTTTTATATCTTTCTTATCGCCTACTGCAAGTACTGCTCCTTTGATAATCTCAGCCGGTGCATTATCACCACCCATTGCATCAACTGCGATCGTTATCATATTCGGCATAGTATCCTCCATTCCGCTGTTAGTCCAAAATGCTGTACTAAAAGTATTTTTTTAGCAGTTGCTAATCTATAAAACAATATACTCGATATTATACTAAAAATCAACCACATTTTTGAAAATGTAAAACAGAAAGAAGATGCCTTCAAAATGATTGATTTTATCACCATTTACGCGGCATCTTCTTATATCATCATTATACCTTTTTGTAAAAGAAGGATTTAAAATTACCAAACCCAATCTGCTGAGCTTGTATAATTTGTTCTGTACTGCCTACAAACAATAATCCGTCTTTTTTCAAAGCCTTATGAAAATCGGAATAAATTTTATTCTTTGCCTCATCTGTAAAATATATCAAAACATTTCTGCATACAACCATATCACAATTTGCCGGATAAGGTTCTCTTAACAAGTCATGCTGCTTAAATTCAACACAAGCTTTGATCTGATCTGATATTTGATAGGTTTTATCATTTACTTTAACAAAATATTTACTAATAAACTCCGGCGGCAATGCCTTCAGACTTTTAACATTATAAAATCCGGCCTTTGCTTTCTCCATAACCGTTTTATCAATATCTGTTGCGGTAATTTTAATACGGTTAAGTGGAATGAATTTTGATAATAGCATTGCTAAAGAATATGGTTCATCACCTGTGGAACAAGCTGCGCTCCATATTTTCAAATCTTTGCCGAAACGCTCGAATAAATAAGGAAAAACTTCCTTCTCAAGCAAAGCCCATTGTTCCGGGTTACGATAAAATTCCGATACATTAATTGTAATATAATTAATGAATTCCTCAAAGGCTACTTTGTCGGTCTTTAGTTTAATAACATAGTCAGAAAATGAATTAATGCTATGCTTGGTTATCAATGCCTCGATACGACGCTTCATCTGACGCTCTTTATACGCATCTAAATCAATCTTTGTCATATCATAAATAGACTTCTTAAATGATTCGTAACTATCCAGCACGACAAATCTCCTTTAAATTTTCCTCGGTAGTAGTTGAATTAGATTAATGATTATTCCTCTGTTGCTTCTACAGGAAATTCTTCTGCTTCAACTTCCTTCTCAGGAGCCTCTAAAGCCTTAACGCTTAAGCTGATCTTCTTATCATCTTTGTTAAATTCTACAACTCTAGCAGTAAGCTCTTGTCCGATTTTTAAAACATCAGCAGGCTTTTCAACATGCTCTTTGGAGATCTGGGATACATGTAATAATGCATCAATTCCTGGCTCAAGCTCAATAAATGCACCAAAGTCAGTCATACGCGCAACAACGCCGTCTACTACATTGCCAACAGCATATTTTGTTTCAGCGCTGATCCAAGGATTAGCACCTTCGAATTTTAAGCTAAGAGCGATCTTATCACCCTGAATATCTTTTACGAATGCCTTTACAGTTTCGCCAACCTTGAATACCTTCTTAGGATTCTCAACTCTTCCCCAAGACATCTCAGAGATGTGAAGAAGTCCATCAGCTCCGCCAAGATCAATAAATGCACCGAAATCGGTAATATTCTTAACAGTACCTTCTACAGTCTCGCCAACCTTAATCTTTTCGAATAATTCCTTCTTTAAGATTTCTTTCTTAGCAACGATTAACTGCTTACGATCGCCAATGATTCTTCTCTTCTTAGGATTAAATTCTGTGATAACAAAATCAATCTTCTCACCAGCATATTTTGCAAGATCCTTCTCATAGGAATCAGAAATAAGACTTGCAGGAATGAATACTCTTGCTTCATCAATAATAACGCTTAAGCCGCCGTTTAATACAGCTGCAACCTTTGCAGATAATACTTCATGATTCTCAAAAGCTTCTTCTAATCTCTTGTTACCCTTTTCTGCTGCTAATCTCTTATAGGTTAATGCAACCTGGCCTTCACCATCATTTACCTTGAGAATCTTAGCGGTCATGGCATCACCAACATTTACAACAGTTCTTAAGTCTAAATTAGGTGTATTGGTGTATTCGTTTCTTGTAATGATACCTTCCGACTTGTAACCTATATTTAAGATGATCTCATCTTCCTTAACACCCAAGACAATTCCTTCTACAACATCACCGTTGCTTATTTTCACTACCTTCTCTTCTTCTAATAACTGTTCAAAACTCTTTTCTGACATAGCGGTATGAACCTCCTTGATAATATTGTTTGGGGTCGATGCCCCTGCTGTAATACCTACGTTTCGATAAGATTTAATCATACTTAAATCCAGGTCATCAAGTTTCTGTATATAGTAAGTATTTTCACATTCCTTTTTGCAGATTTCATATAGCTTCCTAGTATTCGAGCTACTTTTTCCACCTATTACAATCATGGCATCAGATTCTTTTGCTAACTGATAACTTTCTGTTTGTCTTTCCTCGGTGGCATTGCAAATCGTATTTAAAACAAATATATCATAACCCTTTTTTGTAATAATTTCAACTAAATCTTGAAATTTCTTGTAATTAAATGTCGTCTGGGCAACAATACATAGCTTTCTATCCTTGGGAATATCTAAGGCGAGGGCTTCCTGCTCGTTTTCAATCACAGTATAAACGTTATTTTCATCGGCAAATTTATTGCTTTTACACCAGCCAATTATGCCCTGAACCTCAGGATGAGCAGCATTTCCAATAATAATAATATGCTGTTCCTCCGAGCTTTTGTCCTTGACTGCCCTATGTATTTTCTTCACATAAGGACAAGTGGCATCGATAACTTTATGACCATAAGCAGTGAGCTCTTTTTGTATTTCCTCAGAAACTCCATGGGAACGTATAATTATTGTTCCCGCAGGTAAGGTTTTTAATTCTTCCGGTGTTTCAACTACGATAACACCTTTTTTACATAAATCTGCTACGACTTCTTCATTATGGATAATGGGTCCGTAGGTGTAAACATGTTTTGGAGGCTTTGGCCTCCTACAATTCTTATTTATTTACATTTTCATAAAGTGAAATAATTTTTCCAATCACTTCATCAATGGATAAATCTGAGGAATCAAGATAAATGGCATCCTCAGCTTGTCTTAAAGGGGCAAATTCGCGGTTCATATCCCGGTTATCCCGGTCAATAATATCTTGTTCAATTTCCTCCTGATCTGCAGCAATCCCTTTACTTTGCAGTTCCAGCCATCTTCTTCTTGCTCGTACATGGGAGCTGGCAGTTAAATATATCTTCAGATCAGCATTGGGCAATACAAAAGTACCGATATCCCGGCCATCCATTACTACATTTTCTTTTTTTGCAAGAGTTTGCTGGAGTTCAACCAACTTATTGCGCACTGATTTATTCACGGAGGAAGTGCTGGCCATATTACCAACCTCCTCGGTTCTAATGAGTCCGTTTACATTCTCCCCATTTAAAATAACAAGTTGCTCACCATTTTTATACTCAATTGTGACATCAACCTTCCCGCAAGCCTTTTCAATACCTTCGCTATCCGATGAGCTGATATTGTTTCTTAAAAAATACAAGGCCATTGCACGGTACATTGCGCCGGTATCAACATAGACAAATCCAAGTTTCTTTGCAATTCTTTTGGCAATGGTACTCTTGCCGGCTCCTGCAGGGCCGTCAATTGCCAGGTTAAAATATGACATTACTAATTCCTGCCTTTCCACTTATGGTACCTTATTTCATATTTTATCTATCGTTGGCTAAAACGCCTTTTCTATTTCAGGTATGAATCTATTTTATTCTTAATAACATTTCCTTAATAAATAACATTCCCTTAATAACATTCGATGGAGTTTCCAGCCAAATATCCCGTTGACCAAGCTACCTGTAGATTATAGCCTCCGGTCAAGGCATCCAGATCCAGTACCTCTCCCGCAAAATAAACATGCTTCACGAGCTTGGATTCCATCGTAGAGGGATTGACCTCCTTGACATTAATTCCACCCTTTGTTATAACAGCCTGTCCGTAATCACTGAGCTTCGTAATATGAAGCTTTAGGTTTTTCAAAAGTGCAGCTAAGCCAAGGCGTTCTTCCTTTGTAATGGAATTTACTTTCTTTTCCGGATCAATATCACTAAGTCGAATGATAACATCAATTAATTTATTTGGCAATAGGCGTTCCAATGAATTCTTGAATTGTTTATTCTTGAATTCTTCAAAATCTCTTAATATTCTGGCATCCAATTGTTCAATCGACAGTGCAGGCTTCAAATCTATACTAAGTTCCAGCGCTTCCTTCTTAGCAAGATGAGGAATTATATAGCTGCTGGCACTAAGGATAACCGGGCCGCTGACCCCGAAATGAGTAAATAACAACTCCCCGAAATCCCGATAAATCGCTTTATTTCCGGCGGTAATGATGATCTCAATATTTTTTAAGGATAACCCCATCAATTCCTTTACATAAGGCTCTTTTACATGAATCGGAACCAGAGAAGGATACATATCAGTGACGGTATGTCCCATAGCTTTTGCATATTTAAAGCCATCTCCTGTGGAACCTGTTAAAGGGTAGGAAAGACCACCGGTACAGATGATCACATCATCTCCATATAGCTCTTCACCGGAATTCTTCAATTGAACACCATAAAAGCTGCCATCCTTTACTAATATCTTAGCAACCTCACATTTATAGCGAATATCTACTCCTTGTCTATCCAGTTCTCGTTTTAATACCCCTATAACATCAGAGGATTTATCGGATTCCGGAAAAACACGGTTACCCCTCTCTGTTTTAATAGGCAAACCTATTTCCTCAAAGAAATTCATAGCATCGTAATTACTGAAGGAATGATAGGCACGGTATAAGAATTTCGGATTGGTGACGATCTGCTCAAAGAACTCTTCCCTATCGCAGGCATTTGTAAGATTACACCTACCCTTTCCTGTAATAAAAAGTTTCTTGCCTAATTTTTCATTTTTCTCCAGCAATACTACCTTGTGTCCATTTCTAGCTGCAGCAATCGCTGCAAGCATTCCGGCCGCACCGCCTCCGATAACATATACCTTACTCATAGCTTCCTCCATATCTGTATCTAAATAGAAACAATACGATATCTTTCTGTTATTAGAGAAAAAACTAATCTCTAATTAGTATATCTAATCGCATTGTATTTATCATTTATTAAATATTCTTTATTGAATTACATTCACTTTTTCACCTGTATTAAGATATCATAAAATCATCCAATTGTCGAATATAACTTTATTGCTATTATAACTATGACTTCCGAATTATAATCAATAGCTTCTCTTGTTTTGCTAAAACCCATAAACGAAAGCTGCGTCGCAATAACAACGCAGCCTTTATTGAATCATTTAGAAAATGAAGCAGTTACTGTTTCAACTTGTTACCGTATCATTCTTTCTAATACAATTATTAATTTGAGTTTTCTCTTCGTACTAAGGCTTATTCCTGCAGATACACTTCGTCAATGCCATATTCATAAACTCCGCTTATATATGCCTTATCATCAATATGGAAAATTATTTTGTGATAGTCATCCAAATTGTCTAAGAGACTTTGTGCGAAAGCATTCAAAATAGCACCTTCATAGCCTGAGCCCTGATTTTTAGAGGGAGGATTATCCTTTGTAAAATTAACAATAACAGTATCATCTTTCGTAGTTACTGTTTTGACTCCTACAATGATGGACTGATCCGCCAGGGACTCTACCACTGTATCCACGATTAGCTCTGGGCTTAACTTATCACTCTTAGGAATCGCGGCTGTTACCGGCTCCACATCCCCGGAAGTTGCGTTAACCGTATAGACAGGAAGATCAATGTTCTCTGAGGGCTGTATGGAGGAGGGAGTCGGCGTCTGATTACTAGCCTCACCTGAATCTTCCTCAGTATCCTCAGAACTTTTATTAGTCTCATCCTTTGAACCATTCACATTAGTAATATCTTTTTCGTCCTTAGAGCTTTCAGAATCCTCATCTGTCGTTGTAGTCTCTTCATTTGTTTCTTCTTTCGATGCCTGAAAGGTCGAAAAGTTAATTTTATCACAGCCGGTAAGAAGTAACATTCCAACCAGAATAATCATCATAATAAATAATCTGCTACCTTGCTTCATAATAACCTCCATTTACCGCTTTGGCGGATTGTAAAAATTGATCTGAAAGAAATTATTTTCTTCCCCAAAAGTGAATTAAAATATAATCAGTATTTGGAAGTGATTATCTCTTAATCCAATCTCTTGTAATTTTACAATAGGACATAACTGTGTCAATCATATGTTATTATGAGTACAATTTTTTGTTATTTTGCGGTGGATTTAACATCTACAATAGGAGGAGTCTTCTTCTTAATAAATCCAGTGCAAAGATGACACTTAGCTCTCTTACCTTTGCGCGATTGCCTTTCAAGCGATATTCCCTAACGGTAGTTTCACCATTCACGAGACAGCCAATGTACACAAGACCCACCGGTTTCTCAGGAGTTCCGCCTTCCGGTCCGGCAATACCGGTAATGGCAAGAGCTGTATTGGAGCCAGAGGCTGCAGCTACTCCAACGGCCATTTCCCTTGCAGTTTGCTCACTTACTGCACCGTAATTTTTTAAGGTTTCTTCTTTCACGCCCAGATATTTCATCTTCGCTTCGTTGGAATATGTGATAAAGCCTTCCTTTAACAGACCTGAAACTCCTGGCACATTCACCAGTCTTCCGGTTAACAAGCCGCCGGTACAGGATTCGGCTGTTGCAACCGTTAGATTGTGTTCCTGAAGGAGCTTTACAACCACTGACTCCAGGGTTTCACTTTCCTCGGTGGAGTAGATATTATCACCAAAACGTCGATACAGCTCTTCTACCACCGGTGCAATTAGATTTCTGCCCTCTTCTTCGTGATCAGCAGCCGCTGTTACCCGAAAATGTACCTCTCCGCTCTTCGCATAGGGAGCGATGGTTGGATTCGTCTGCTGCTCTATCAGATCAAGGATATCAGTCTCAGCTTTGCTTTCACCGATACCGCATATTTTAACCATGGAGGAGATGAAGACCTTGTTCTGCTTCTTTTGCAAATAAGGAATGATATGAGTTTCAAACATAGGTATCATTTCGGAAGGAGGTCCCGGTAATAGGATGGCTGCTTTCCCGTTTTCTTCCACAATATAACCGGGGGCTGTGCCATTATCATTGTCAAGCACGATACAACCGTCAATTTTAAGTGCCTGCTTCCAATTATTCTGAGTTACTGCATTATTCAAAGGATTCCCCTTAAATCGGAACTGGAAATACTCTTCAATTCGTTTTCTGGATGGTTCATCCATCACTAGATCTTTTCCAAATACTTTAGCAACAGCCTCTTTCGTCATATCATCCTGGGTAGGTCCAAGTCCGCCTGTTAAAATGATAATATCAGAACGCTCCAGGGCAGATTTTAATACCTCACATACTCTGCCATCATTATCCCCAACTGTAATTTGATAATAGAGGGAATAACCCAATTCTGCACATTTCTGAGAAAGATAATTAGCATTCGTATTTACTATGTTTCCTAATAAAAGCTCTGTTCCTACACTGATTAATTCAACAACCATAAATCCTCCCGTCTGCCATAGCTGTGACATGATATTTTAATTAATATTTGAAAAACACTATCCTTTCATACATTTCCAAACAAGATGAATCTGCTCGCCGATTCACTTGTCATGAGCAAAATGTAGATCAAATAGTGTTTTATTATTTAATGTTTATCTTTTAATATGTCTTTGTTCTTAATCATGTAGTCAATTAAGGATACTACTGTTAAAATCACGGACAGGTATATGAAAATCTGCTCTAACACATGAAAAGCATAAAAATTCAGGTGAAAAATCAACAGAACACTCATAATCATTTGAACATTCGTTTTTATCTTTCCCCACCAGCTGGCAGCAATAACAACTCCATTATCCGATGCGATCAAACGAAAACCGCTGATTATGAATTCTCTTGCTATAATGATAATAACAATCCATGCCGGTACCAGCTCCAATTGCACGAAGCAAATTAAGGCACTGCAAACCAAAAGTTTATCCGCAAGTGGATCCATAAACTTTCCGAAGTTCGTAATCAGATGATACTTGCGGGCAAGATAACCATCCAAAAAGTCAGTTAGAGCAGCGATGATAAAAATAGCAGCAGCGATATACTTTCCATTTGGTATGCTTGGAATTAACATAAATACAAGAAAGATTGGAATCATGATTACTCTAAAAATCGTGATTTTATTCGGTAAATTCATAGTTTCTCCATTCCGCCACATTAAGGCACTGACTTTTTTTATAATAAGTGAATCAGCTTGCTGGTCCATCTTGTTATTATCTTACTGTGATCTGTATGCATTTATTCATAACAGACATTACACGATTTCTCCTAAGAGATCATATCCCTTTGCTCCGGTTACGGTAGCTTTTACAAGATCACCAGAGATTAGTTCATAATTCGAAGTGAGGAAGATAAATCCATCCACATTAGGCGCATCCATATAGGTTCTGCCGATATATACATTCTCCTCGTCCGCAATCTTACCCTCGACCAAAACATCATAGGTATTGCTTTCCAGAGAAGCAGTACGGTCAAATACTATACTTTGCTGCAGTTTCATGATCTCCTTCTGTCTTTGCTTCTTTACCTTTGCAGTCACCTGAGGCTTTAGTTTAGCCGCCGGAGTATTATCTTCTTTTGAATAAGTGAATACACCAAGACGCTCAAATTTCATCTCTTTTACAAAATCTATCAGCTCCTCATGCTCCTCCTGAGTCTCTGTAGGGAAGCCGGTAATTAAGGTGGTTCTAAGGACAATATCAGGCATATTAGTTCGAAGCTTTGTTATGATATTTATTAAGTCAGCCTTATTCGTTCTTCTACCCATCAGCTTTAGAATTCGATCTGAGGCATGTTGAATGGGAATATCTAAATAACGGCAAATCTTAGGCTGATTTTTCATGGTTTCAATTAACTCATCAGTGATTTCTTCCGGATAACAATACATAATACGAATCCACTCAATGCCTTCAATCTTACATAGTTCATCTAACAGCTTTGGTAATTCCTTTTCACCGGATAAATCTTTACCATATAAGGTTGTTTCCTGTGCAACCAGAATGAGTTCCTTTACTCCTTGTTCTGCCAGATAGCTTGCTTCCTTCAGCAGTGCGTCCAGAGGAACACTTCTGAAATTACCGCGTACCTGCGGAATGATGCAATAGGTGCAATGCTTATCGCAGCCTTCTGCTATTTTAAGATATGCACTATAGCTGCCTGAGGTAAGCATACGTTTTCCGCTGACGCTAGGAAGACGATCCAGTTCCTCGAATACAGCTTGCTGTTCGCCGCCCAGAATTCCCTCTACGACTTTCATGATTCCATCAAAGCTGGAGGTTCCAAGCAGGGCATCCACTTCTGGAATTTCACTTAAGATTTCCTCTTTATAACGCTCTGCAAGACATCCGGTTACAATGAGTGCTTTACAGGAGCCTGTCTTTTTATACTCAGCCATTTCAAGGATGGTCTGAATACTCTCCTGTTTCGCATCATTGATAAAACAACAGGTATTAACGATAATAATATCTGCTTTCGCTTCTTCATTAATAATTCGATATCCATTTTCATGCAGGATACCAAGCATATTCTCGCTGTCTACAAGATTCTTGTCGCACCCCAGAGAAACAAAAAATATGTTCATATAAATCTCCATTCTTCTATTTAAAATAAATCTGTAAACTGCATTACTGTTATGAACTAATAAGTTAGTAGGTTCATACTCACTTTCTTACGCGGAAATAAAAGTCATGATATCAGAAATAAAAATAGATATCATGACAAAGGATGATTGTTCAGTAACTGCAGTTCTGGCGGATCGCGTGTATTTCTATTGCGATCGTCTTGAAATTCGCTTCAAATTTAGCAAAATCCCTGTAGCAACAACATTGTATCAGCTTTTAATAAAGAAGTCACCATAAAATTTATTAAATTTTAATCTTAACAATCATTTGGTGTTGAGGAAGTTAGCCCGAATTATAGAAAAGCATAATTCTCATCCGACACTCAGTGTACTTCTATAATCACATTAATTAAGCTTATTGCACTGCTTCTACACAGTTATTCATCAGCATGGCGATGGTCATTGGGCCAACTCCTCCGGGAACCGGTGTGATTGCGGAAACAAGCGGTAATACATCTTCATAATCTACATCACCGCAAAGTTTGTTGTCCTCATTCCTATGAATACCAACGTCGATGACTACAGCACCTTCCTTTACAAAATCCTTTGTAACAAAGAGAGGCTTTCCAATTGCAACGATTAAAATATCCGCACGTTTTGCAACTTCCTTCAAATTCTTGGTACGGGAATGACAGATAGTAACTGTTGCATTTTCCCTAAGCATTAAAAGCGCCATAGGCTTACCAACAATATTACTTCTTCCTATAATAACACATTCCTTACCATCCAGTTCTATACCGGAACGTCTTAGTAATTGTACTATCCCGGCGGGGGTACAGGACACGAAGCCCTTCTGTCCAATGCTCAATGCCCCTACGCTTTGTGGGTGGAAACCGTCCACATCCTTAAGGGGAGAGATGGTCTTAATAATGGTATCCTCATCAATATGCTTAGGCAGAGGAAGCTGTACCAGAATTCCGTTAACAGAAGAATCGTTATTTAACTTCTCTACAATAGCGATTAACTCCTCCTGGGTTGTCTCCTCCGGCAGCTCATAAGCCAGAGAACGAATTCCGATGTATTCACAGGCCTTTTTCTTATTGCCCACATAGACTGAGGAGGCAGGATCATTGCCAACCTGGATTACTGCCAGAGTAATTTCGATCCCCTGCTGTTTTAGTTCCGCTGCCTTTACCTTTAATTCGTCCTTGATTTCTGCAGATATTCTCTTACCATCAATGATTTGTTCCATTTTCATCTCTCCGTTTCTTAATTCTATTGATTCATTTATATCTCATCTATATTTCATATAAAGTTCATGCAAAAATATTAATGCTTCTATTAAAATATCCTTTATATAACTTCAAACTTGAAATATCATATGTACGAACTATATTCTAATATATTCCTTTTGAGATAACAAGGTCAATTTTCTATGTGATTGATTAAATGATGGAATTTCACCCATTAGTATAGCTAATAATACAAATTGGGGATGCTATTCTGCAAGTTATAATTATCCTTTGGCTATTGGTCCTTCTTTATTCTAAGGGTTCATTAGTAAATTATATCATTGAGGTTCAAGGCAAAAAGCCCTGATAAAGGTTTTCTATCAGAGCTTCAAGTAAGACTTATTACGTAAATCAATTCTTTTGCTATATAATCTCATTGGAAGTAACAACTAAATCAATTTATATCGTAATTATATTAAGTTTTTCAGTATAATTCCTAAACCATTATCAACTACTAACTGAAGTGTCTTGATTTCCTCATTATCCCATGTAGGGAAATAGTCTTCGCCATCCCCCTTTATTGCCAACAAATTACATCCATAGAATAATTTATCATAAATATTTTTGATTATTATTGCTTTACTATCACCTAAGAAGTCATGATTCGTCGATTTAGCCATATCACAGACAATATTCCAAAAATTTATAATCTTTTTGATGCCTCATATTCATAGGCTACCGTAAGCGGTGTGGCTATATTAATCTGGTACTGTTTCAGCCTGTTTAAACCGTCATACGTATAATTTACTATTTTTTCTGTCGGCATCGTGTAAGTGTTAAGCAGGTTGTCGGCTGTATAGGCATAGGAATGCTTTAACGCCTTCTCCCCTACCTTGTTGAGTACCGTTTTTTATTTTTTTGATCCATAAAATAAAATTACACTATTGAAAACAATCTGATATAGGAAGAATTATGGATGTTCCCTTGTTTTTGAATATTCCTCTATAATCTTTTTTGAATAGTATGAAGCTTGTCTTTCCATACCAATATCAGTAAGGTTAATATCATTAATCCATTGAAAATAATGAGTCAATTCGTGTGCTACAGAACCCAAGATCGCAGCAAGTGCACTATCCTCACCCCATGCCTCTATCATAATATACAAATCACCACATGCTATTTTAATATATGGCTCATCAATCTTGTTATATGGTTCAAAAAATATTGCAGAAACATACTCTCCATCAATAGATTTAATGTATTGAGCACTTTTAAAATATATAACTACTCTAATTGGAAAATAGTAATTATTTCTCAACCATTTTCCAAATTCAATACAAGCTCTTCTTACATTTTTATCGACATTGTTTTGAA
>JAQZBD010000274.1 GCA_029239235.1 Herbinix sp. | reverse complement strand
TAGGATAGATATCTGCATATGTATTCATATAGCGCAGATCGAGCCTCTCGTGATAGCCGGGTACTTGATAATCACAGCAAGTTAAAGGCAAGTCCAGATAAATAATATGCGCTCATATTCATCTACATAAACTGATTTAAGCTTCTGACCTTCGAATCATATAAAATCATTTGATTGGGCAGCATAAGACTTCTTAAAACTAACGCGGTGAAGCTGGGTGTCTCTATATCCATATGGGCGCAGACCGGGCCTCCCGTGATTGCCTGCATTTGGCAATCATGGGATGTTAAAGGCAAGCCCAGGTGGATATAGACACACCCAGCTTCACCTCACTGTCAAAATCTTTATTAATTCTCCTTCATACCCTAAAGCGTCTGCCGATACTGCTTCGGCGTCATACCTGTCGCCTTTTTAAATACATTAGAAAAATAACTCTGATTATCAAATCCCACCTCTATCGCAATATTGATAAGCGAAAGATTAGAATTCGTCAATAAAAGCTTTGCATTATCAATTTTATGATTTAATAAGTAGGTTGAAAAATTCACACCAGTTTCTTTCTTAAATAAGGTAGAAAAATAAGCCGGATTTAATCCCACATGCTCTGCCACCATATCCAGTGATAAATCCTGGTTATAATGATCATTAATATAAGCAATACTCTTCTTAATAACACTCAAATTATTATTAGTCGTATAACTGAACGCAAGATTTGTAAACTGATCCAAGGTTTCCAGGAGAACATAGGAAAGATCCGTAATATTCTTAACATCCGTCAGCTGTTTCATGAAATCTTCCGTCATTTGATAGATTGATTTTTCATTTGAGCCTGCTTCATAAGTAGCACGTGATAATAGTGCAATCAACTCAATTGTTCTAACCTTAATAATATCAATATTATTACCGGAGGTGAAATAAATCTGCCCGAGCATCTCATTCAACATAGCCTTAGCGCCTTTAATATTGCCGGATAAAACATCGCTGATCAAACATTTTTCCATCGCATACTGCGTTGCGGAAGCAGACCTTTCATCTTCCTTTGTCGCTTGAATATATTCACCAATCTTCGCTTGCTGGAATGCTTTCTCACTTAACTCCTTCGTACGTTCTGATTCTCCGGCTAAAAGATTCGTTACCAACAGAAATAAAAGCTTACTCAGGTGGCGCGCCTGAAAGGGTTCAATAAGCGGCACCGCGGTCAAAGCTGTATATAGCTTACGACGGTAATCCAAACTGATATTATTCTTTTGTATAATACTATCAATCAGTGTCATGTCTGGGTAATCCAACACAATAGGTCCGGCAAGAACACTCCCCTGATAGGACTTCTCCTTAAAGAAGGGAACTGAAAAATGAATTAGTCCGGCGGGGCACAGATAAATATAGGATTCTCCCAGATTCAGTGACATTTTGCAGGAATCCTGATGTGTTTTTTCACAGGGACAGTACTTCCCTGTAGCCTCCTGAAACAAGGCGCAATACTGACAGGACTGCCCAAACAGTGCCGTAGGAATGCCCTCCTTATCCAACATAGTCAAAGTAATGTTGGTCGCATAAGCATAGGTCTGAAGATTATTCTTCAACATATCAATAAATTCCATGCCAACCTCCATTCTGCCGATGGCTCCAAGCCTTGAGCGGCAGTACAAATTCATCCGGTGGAATGCTTAATTTCCACAGTAACAATCTTATCCTGCTTTTATCTGATTCGTAACATCAGCTCCAGGATTGCGAAGTCCCTTCTCCAAGAGTTCCGCCTTTTCTAACGCTCTATCTATATTTTCACAAAAGTTCTCTTCCCCAACCTCTTTATCAAAACCAGCTTTCTGCATCATATGCAGGGGCTGCTCCTGAACATGGGAAAAGAGTAAAGTGATATGTTTTTTCTTACAAGCCTTCCATACGCTATGTAGGGAATGAAGTGCATTTACATCCATTGCCGGTACACTTCTCATTCGAAGAATAACGACTTTAACTCTGGAATCCTCCAAAGATATATTCATGAACTGATCTGCCGCTCCAAAGAACATGGGACCATTGATTTCATATACAATGGTATGCTTTGGAACCTTCTTTAACCGGATATTCTCCGGGTCACTTAAATCATCCTCGCCGGATTCCTCCGTGGTATCCTTCCACTTCTGAATATCTGTCACATCCGCCATTCTCTTTACGAAAAGAATCGCTGCCATCAAAATACCTATCTCAATCGCTACCACCAGGTCAAAGATCACTGTCAGTGCAAAGGTTGCAACAAGTACCAGAATATCGCTTTTGGGTGACTTCTTCATCAGCCCTGCAAACTCTCTCCACTCACTCATGTTATAGGCAACCATAAATAGAATTGCTGCAATGGTTGGCATAGGAATTAAGGATGCGTAAGGCATTAACACCACTAATATTAATAAAAGAACAACAGAATGCACCATTCCGGCAATCGGGGTACGCCCTCCATTCCTTGCATTTGCTGCTGTTCTGGCAATTGCACCTGTGGCAGGGATGCCGCCGAATAAGCTAGAGAAGATATTCCCCGCGCCTTGTGCGACCAGCTCCATATTAGATCTGTGCCTACTTCCTATCATACCATCTGCTACAACGCATGACAACAGGGATTCCACACCAGCTAAAATTGCTATGGTAATTGCATCCGGTACCAGGTTTTTCACCAGGGTTAAACTAATTGCCGGCACTTGAATCTCCGGAAGCTTTGACGTAATATCATATAGGCTTCCAATCGTATTTACTTCCAAGTGAAATATCTTTACAACTGCCGAAGCCACTAATACGGCAATCAAGGATGCTGGAATCTTATGATTAAGCTTTGGCCATATGATTAGGATCACTAATGATAATACACCTATGCTCACTGCCCAAAGATTCAGGCTGGCAATGCTTTTTAGGCAAGCCATCAGCTTCTCAAGTGTCTCCACGGGGCTTGTCCTAAAGCTAAGCCCAAGAAAGTCCTTAATCTGTCCAATAAATATCGTTACGGCAATACCTAAGGTAAAGCCTGTGGTTATTGTATACGGTATGTAACGTAATAACCTACCGAATTTCAATAAACCCATAAGGATTAAAATGACACCAGCCATTATTGTTGCTACTGCCAGGCCTGCCATACCCTGCCTCGCCACAATTCCGGCTACAATCGTTGCAAATGCCGCTGTTGGTCCTGAAATCTGTACACGACTTCCACCTAAGAAGGATATCACAAATCCAGCTACAATAGCTGTATAGAGACCTCTTTCCGGTGTTACCCCTGATGCCAGTGCCAGTGCAATAGAAAGTGGCAATGCTATGATTGCAACGATTACCCCGGCAACAACATCCTTAATAAACTGCTCTTTCGTATAGGTTTTCATGACCGAAAACAACTTTGGCTTCAACTTTTCCATTTCTATCTGCCTCCATATTTTCTTTGTCCGATTAATCATAGTCCTGTTCTTAAGTATTTTCAAGCATTTATTAAAACTTTATAAATTTTGTCGAAATTTATACTTTAGATATGCTCCAAAGTCCTTATAATTAAGGGATTCCCGCACTCCTACCCCCTTTTGTTACTAACTATCTCTTACAGTGTTACCAGTATTTAATACTATAAATCTATTTTAAACATGCTACAATAATAAAGTATCAATTATAACTCTTTACCCTATAATGGAGGTCATTTCATGAAACGAATCCTATTGATAGCCCTAGCCGGTATTCTCTTGCTTGGCGTTATTATAATCGGTAATAAATACTTTATAAAAGAACCAATCGATATGACCTACCGCTCATTTATAGAGGAAGTCGAGCAAGAGCAGGTTCAGGAAGTCATATTTAGTCAGGATGGAAATACCTTTGAAGCCGTCTTCAAAGATAAATCAGGAAAATATATTGTAACTAACCCAAAGACCGATGACTTCACCGAATATCTGTTAGTGAACGACATTACGGTTAGTTATGGCGAAGAAAACTCTGCCTTAACCGCTCTAAAGGTTGTTCTGCTGCTGGGCTTTGCCGGCGGTATGGTAATATTCCTTCGTAATGGAGGTAATGCAAAAGAATTAATTAAGGACTCAAATAGAAAGAAAAAGATACAATCCGCACCAACCATTACGCTGGCGCAGGTTGCAGGTAATATAGAAGCCAAATCCATGGTGGAGGATATTATATCTTTTATTAAAGAACCGGATAAATATGCTGATGTCGGCGCACGTATGCCAAAAGGTCTTTTATTATACGGGCCACCCGGAACCGGTAAGACTCTGATGGCAAAAGCAATTGCCGGGGAAGCAAATGTTCCCTTCTATGCCATGAGCGGTTCTGACTTTGTGCAAATGTATGTTGGTGTTGGTGCCAGCAGAATCAGAAGCTTATTTAACAAAGCAAAGAAGAACGAAAAAGCTGTTATCTTTATCGATGAGATTGATGCGATCGGTAAGAAGCGTGCCCGCAACACCTCCGCAAGCAATGATGAAAGAGATCAAACCTTAAATGCTCTTCTTACAGAGATGTCCGGTTTCCACGAGAACCAAGGTATTATTGTCATCGGTGCAACCAACCGGCTGGATACCTTAGATGAGGCGTTACTAAGACCGGGTCGTTTTGACCGCCATATTGAGATTGGATTGCCGGATGTAAATGCAAGAAAGAATATCCTT
>JAQZBD010000273.1 GCA_029239235.1 Herbinix sp. | reverse complement strand
TGGAAAATTCCAACCATATAATTATTGATCCCAAGGAACTAGATGGCAAACGTGTTCTTGTTACCGGCGGTACCAAAGGAGGCATGGGAGAAGCAATTGTCAAACGCCTTACAAAAGCTGGAGCTACGGTCATCACGACAGCTCGAACCAATCCAGATGAATTAAAGAAATCAGATTTATTTATTCCGGCCGATATCAGCACACCCGAGGGTACCACAAAGATTGTGGAGTATATACTTGAACGCTTTGGCGGTGTTGATATCCTTGTCAACAATGTTGGAGGCTCTTCTACCCCGACCGGCGGCGTTCTTAAGCAAACTGATGAGGATTGGCAGCGGACGTTTGATACCAATTTATTCGCTGCTGTCCGGCTGGATCGTGGTTTGCTGCCGCCAATGCTTAAACAAGGCTATGGCGTTATTATTCACGTCACATCTATACAGAGACGATTCCCAGGAGAGAATACCATGGCATATTCAGCGGCAAAAGCCGCACTTGCAAACTATAGTAAAGCACTCGCAACAGAACTGGCACCCAAGGGCATCCGCGTTAACAGTGTTGCACCTGGTTTCACAGAAACAAAGGCCGCAGAAAGACTTATAGAGCGAATGGCACAGGAACGGGGATGCGACTATAGCAATGCTACGCAGGCTTTGATGGACTCTCTCGGCGGTATCCCAATAGGACGCACAGCGCATCCGGAGGAAGTAGCAGAGCTCGTTGCTTTTCTGGTGTCCGACCGCGCTTCCTATATTGTTGGCGCTGAGCATACAATCGACGGTGGAATTGTCCGTACACTATAAAGGAGAAGTTAAGCCTGATTTTGATTATACCATTCCATATATGCCTTCTCTAGTTCCTTACTTGCTGCCTCCTGCTTCTCAAATAGTTCCTTCAGGCATACACAATCAGAGCTATTTGTCTTTCCACAGCCATTTTTCCCAATTAATCCGATGTGTTCACCGGTTTTGATATCAAAGGAAATGTTTTCAAATATCTTATTTGCTCCATAAAACTTCACTAAATTATCTATACTTAATTCTATCATTTTTCGATTCCTTTCATTTTAAGGACGCAAAAACCCAAGGCATATAAGCCTTGGGTATATTCATCCTAACCATTATACTATCATGAATTTTATGTTATAAAATGTATTTCATCAAGAAGTTTTTCTTAACAAGAAACCCTATGCAAAATGGGTAGGCTACTTACAAATCCGCGCTAAACATATACGCAGTGCTGTATTTATCACATCCATCAAGAAACACTTCTGCCGTCCAATATTTATCTGGATATGGAATTTGTACACCTTGGCCAAGCATAATGTTTCTGGTGACATCGTACATGGCATCGCTGTCATAGCCCTCGCGCGCATGCAAGGCATCCATATCACCGGAGAAGGTAGCATACGCAAACTGGGAAATGTATGGCGAACCCGCCTTACCATCGTTATACGGCACGAAATCAAAATAGAGAAATCCTTCCGGTACCGGAGTTTCCGCCATCATAAACCGCCCCCAAACACCATGCCACGAGCCAACATCCACACCCAACCCATAATGGTGCATAAACAAGATATCATAGGCAAAGTCCGATTTGTACTCGTTCATGTCCTCCAGAACGCGGAAAAGCTTCTTGCGAACCTCCATTTTTTCTAAATCATCGCCTTCCTGCCCGATAAAACGCATAGCAGGCATTTTTTTGTATTCAAAGCTGTCCACTATGAAATCCTTTTGCAGACGCTCCACCATATCAGGCATAAACAGCGCCCACTGTACCCCTGCATCGCAGTCTTTCAAGCAATTGATATATCCAAATAAATCTACACTATCAGTACCTGTTGAACCTGTTTTATTTCCTGCGATTTGCTCCCGCATGCCGCGCTCTCGCATGTTAGAAAAGTCAGAAAATACCTTGGTTACCACTTCTTGCAACCGCTTGTCATAAACCACCCCCGACAGCTCGCTATCAAATCGCTCCAATGCCTGGAACACCGCTGGGTTGACCACGCCAGAAGACTCTAATTCTGACAGATATGTTCGAAGCTGTGCATTCTGTTCTTTGAACCGTGCAATTACGCCCTGCATTAAAATTTGCTCGTTTTCTGCAAGCTTTTCGTCACTCCACCCAGAATCATCCAGAACCCATTCGGTCAACGCATCGAAAACGCCGGGATTTAGCCCCCTTGCTTTTGCCGCCCAGCTAACAATTATTTTGTATTTCTCGGTATCCGTCAATTTCTCGCCATTTTGCTCTTCGATGTTGCACCAATAAAAATCGTCAATCAGTTTACGTGACATATCGAATCCTCCTTGAATGGTAATGTTAATGGACAGCGGATGAAACATTTTTACCTTACCCGGCTGTACTTTTGATGGCGGCACGCCGTGAAACCGTGTAAAAGCTTTGGAAAAGCTCTCCTGAGTATCGTACCGATATCGCATAGCCACATCAATGATTCTGCTGTTTGGCTGCAGTAAATCAAGCGCCGCCAAACTCAAACGTCTGTATCGAATATACTCGCCCACGGTCATGCCAATTACTAAATGAAATATAAGTTGAAAATGCGAGCTTGATGTATAGGCTTGGCATGATACATCATCTATGTTAATATCGTCGATCAAGTGATTTTCGATGTATTGTATAGCTCTCGATAAGCTTTGTATCCAATTCATAAGCCGCCCTCCTTCTAAAGAGTATTATACAATATCATTATTTGAAAAGTCATGTCTTAAAATACGGACTTCTGTCAGCTCCTAAAATGCTCAAGAAAGCAGAAATAAGTCGAAGATGAAATCAATCCCTACGCGGGCAAAAAACCGCTCATTTTCAAAAGGCTTGAATATAAGCGATCTATTTAATTTCTAATTATTTGATTAAATGATAAAAAAATTGAATCTAATACAGATTTATTTTTACTGTCGGTAGAACGATTATACTGAGCTGGATTTTGATGGGGTTCAAAGACTAAGCTAAAAGTGTTCGCTGTGACATCATAAATTGAATACTTGGATCGATGAAACGATAGCACCTACCATAAGTCTTGGCATACTTTTCTAATCTTCCTCTGTCATTACATTGATTTTAAGTAATCATATAATGTATAGTATTATCATACATTTAATTTGCAATTGTTATCAATGTGAATTTACCGAGAGGATAAGAATGAAAAAATTGTTTTTATATGTTTTTGTAATAGTAATGTTATTATTATCTTTGACTGGTTGCTCGAACAAGAAGATGACTGAAGATAAAAATACTTTCTTTTATCTTGGACAAAGTAATTCATGGTTGGTTACTTATTCTATAACTAAAGTGGAATCCACATATTATGATTCACTTTCTATTCAATATATTTATGACGATAATAGCTCAATTGAAAAAAATCAAAAAATAGGGCCTATAGAATATCAATTAAATGGTAATTCTATGAAAACTGAAAGTTCATCTCCGCAAGAGCTTCAAGGTGTCGGCAATTTTCATACAGGCAGTATAATGAATGCTGATGCCTTTAAAATTACATTTGATAAAGAAATTAATTTATCTCTTCAGTGGCAAGATAATAACGAGAATATAAAGCTTAAAAGACAGGATTAAAATCAATAATTCTTAGATATTTTTCCGATGTATTGCATTACTCAATATAAGTAGTCCACTTACCACATTTATTACACCAGTATATAGCGAAGTCTAATGCCTCATCAGCTGATTCTATATCGAAAGTAAAAACTTTTCCATCTTTAATGAAACCTATATCCCTTCGCCAGACACTAAAGCTTTCCGCATCACATTGCGGACATTCAGAATCACATTTCCCAACATACTTAAAATCATCAATCGTTATCCCGTTATCTTGTAAAAATTGAACGATAGCTTCCTCATAACCTACATCTGAAAGCTCAATGAAATCTTCTAATTTCAAAAATTCACTCATGCAAGACCTCCTGTTATTCCTGTTAAATAAATTTACTATTATTGTGGACAAACGCTACCGAAAAGTTGATGTGAGTCTAGATGACCAGCATATTGAAGATGCTCTCTCTCAACCAAAGAATAAGAATTTTTATACTATACCATATTTTAGGCAAAAATAACAGTGGAATTTAGCGAATACTACAATACGATCGTTATTACCATCTCGCGTAAAAAAATTTCCAATATTCTAACAATTTTCCATCAATAATTGCGATGTCTTCCTTACCTATAATTTTTCTATAATATTTTAATTATTTCTTGTAGATTCTGAATCCAACTATTTAAAAGTTTTGTATCGCTTGCCAATTGTACTGCATTCTTTTCATAACCTTGTAGCAGTTTAATTTGATGTTCATAAAAACACCGCCACTTTATAAACATCTCCTTGCTATCCAAAAAGTTGCCCCACTCATTATTGTGAATCTGACCTTGCAGGACTTCAATTTGTATTTTAAAGCTCTCAGCAGGCAGACCCATTTGTTTTTTGAAATCGGAAAGTATAAACTGTTTTTCAAACAGTTTTTTCTTCTGCCAATTTTGATATTGGTCAAAAAAAACATCTGCTATACTCTTAAACAAGAAAGACAAATTATCAAAATCAACCTGTGTTTGCGTACTATTTGATTTTTCCTTGCCACCGCTAATTAAACCACTTTCCATCAACACTTGATAGGACATGATTTCTTTT
>JAQZBD010000038.1 GCA_029239235.1 Herbinix sp. | reverse complement strand
TAAATAAAATAGATATAATGCATATAAAAAAGTAAAAATCTTAGAGAAATATCATAATTATTATAATAAATATTGACATTTAAATGGAATGACTCTATAATATAAAATAAATATCAGCTAAATGATATTTAAAAAATTTAGTAAATTAAATTTAGGAGGAAAGTATATGAAAAAAAAGATTTTGTCTTTTATTCTTGCAACAGCAATGATTGTGTCCGTATTAGGCGGATGCAGCTCAAGCAGCAAAGAGAATGAAGCAACAGATGAAACTTCGGCGGGTGTAACAGAAGCGGCAGAAGCACCGGCAACAGAAGCACCGGTCAAAGCAGAGCCGGTTGAATTAACTGTGTGGGGATGGGATGCATCCTTTAATGGTCTTGCACTACAAGAAGCAGATGCATTATATGATGGGGCTACAGTTAATTTTGTTGAAATGGCGAAAGCAGACTGCCTTCAAAAAATACATACAGCATTAGCGTCAGGACAGACCGACGGACTTCCTGACATAGTAATCATAGGTGATTTATCTGCACAGGGATATTTAATGTCATATCCGGGAGCTTTTAAAGCGATGGATGGTATCATTAATTATGACGACTTCGCCAGCTATAAAAAAGCAGCAGTGACCTATGACGGAGTTGGTTATGGCGTACCCTTTGATACAGGTGTTGCAGGTCTGTTTTATCGTACGGACTATATACAAGAGGTAGGATATACGGATGAGGATATGCAGAATCTGACTTGGGCAGAGTATCAGGAGCTTGGTCAGAAATTAAAGGAAAAAGGACATTTGCTTCAAACCTATAACCCAAATGATATTTCAGAGTTTCAAATCATGCTTCAATCCGCAGGAACCTGGTTTACAGATGATGCGGGAAAAGCAAATTTCGCGAAAAATGATGCTTTAAAAGAATGTATTGACGTATTTAAGAAGTTTAATGAAAGTGACTATGTTAAGGTTGTAAGTGATTGGACCGGTTTTGCAGGTGCGATTAACGGAGGAGAGGTTGCGTGTGTAATTCGTGGTTCCTGGATTACAGCGACAATCAAAGCTGCAGCTGATCAAAGTGGTCTATGGAAGGTAGCGCCTGTTCCGTCTTTAAGCATAAGCGGTGCAACCAATAAGTCAAATCAAGGCGGTTCCAGCTGGTATGTAATAGAGAATAGTAAGAATGCGGAGGTAGCCGCAGACTTTTTAGCTAAAACCTTTGGAGGAAGTACAGAACTCTATAATACATTAGTTGAGAAGAAAAATATTATGGCAACCTATTTACCGGCATCAAATGTGCCTGCTTACGATACGGCGGATGAATTCTTTGCAGGTACTAAGATCAATCAAACCCTTGCAAGCTGGATTTCTGATATTCCCGCAGTAAATACCGGCGCATTTTCCTCGGAAGCGCAGGCAGCACTTCTTGCAGTCACTCCTGACCTACTAAGTGGAAAAGATGTTGATACCTGTTTAACCCAGGCAGAAGAGCAATTTAACCAAACTGTACAGGAATAAATAATAAAAGGGGATTTTACAAAGTGTAGAGTCCCCTTTTAAAAGCGATAGAATGGGATTGCACAGTAGTTACAAGGAGGATTTGATGTTTAAGAAAAATAGAATTGTATTTGTTGCCTGGTCAATGGTTTTATTGGCATCGGCGTTTGTATTAATATTTAGTTACATACCCATGATTCAGGCATTTTTTCTTTCCTTACAAACAGGAAAAGGTGCTAATCTTTCCTTTAACGGATTGGCAAATTATAAGAGAATGATAGGTGACGACACCTTTTGGACGACGATTGGTAATACCTTGTTCTACTCCGTGGTTCAAATACCAATCATGCTGTTGCTCTCACTGATACTAGCAGTTACACTGAATGACCCCAGGCTGAAGGGCAGGGGAATCTATAGAACCTGTATTTTTCTTCCCTGTGTTACCTCGCTGGTATCGTATTCCATCTTATTTAAGAATATCTTTGCAGTTGACGGCTTTGTGAATAACCTTCTTATTAAAATAAATATCATAGATGCACCCATTGCATTTGTTTTGGAGGCCGGGTGGGCTAAGGTGGTTATTATCATAGCCTTAATATGGCGCTACACGGGATATTATATGATCTTTTATTTATCAGCGCTGCAAAATATTGAAGGCTCTATCTACGAAGCGGCCCGTTTGGATGGCTGCAATGCGATTCAATCCTTCACAAAAGTAACAGTGCCGCTGTTAAAGCCCATCGTCTTTTTGACAAGTGTCATGGCATTAAACTCTACCCTGCAGCTCTTTGATGAAGTAGTTAATCTGACTGGTGGCGGACCGGGAAATTCTACCCGAACAATATCGGAATATATTTACGATCTATCCTTTAACTTTGTGCCAAGCTATGGTTATGCAGCAGCAGTTTCCTATGCAGTATTCTTCATTGTAGCTATTATTACAATTATTCAGAAAGGAGTTCTGAAAGAAAGATGAGAAAATTAGGATATTTATTACGACACACATTATTGATCATCATATCTTTTGTTTCAATATTTCCTTTCCTTTGGATGATCATCAGTATTACCAACGATTCCAAGGATATTACCATGGGCAAACTATCCTTCGGGCATGCTCTCATAGAAAATATTCAAAAAGCCTTTACGATGGCGGATTTGGGAAAGTCCTTTATGAATTCTTTGGAACTGGCAGTTATCATAACAATAACTTCAATCGTGATTTGCTCCCTTGCGGGTTATGCCTTTGTTGTATTCCCATCGAAGGGAAAGGAAATCTTGTTCATGGTTCTAATTGCTTCCATGATGGTACCTTTTGCAGCAAGAATCATCCCAATGTTTCGTATGTTTTCACAACTGAAACTATTAAATAGTTATCTTTGTATTATCCTTCCGGCAATCGGCGCACCATTTTTAATCTTTTTCTTCAAGCAGAACACCCATGCCTTTCCCTTTGAAACCATTCAGGCGGCAAGAGTTGACGGGTGCAAGGAATATCAGATCTTTTTCCGAATTTTCATGCCCATGATGAAATCGACTTATGCTGCCGCCGCTATCTTTTCCTTTATGGCAAGCTGGAATAATTATATGTGGCCTTTAATTGCCCTGCAAAGTAATGATAAATTTACCCTCCCTCTGACCGTAGCGAATCTCGCGTCGGGCTTTAATCCGGATTATGGAGTTATTATGGTAGGTATTATAGTATCAACCTTACCGACAATACTGGTATTCTTCCTATTACAAAAGCAGTTCGTGGAGGGTATCCTTGGATCGGTAAAATAGACTATATTTCGAACTGGTAGAATACCTGTGGACAAGGTTTAAAATTAATGTTAATATTATTTAAAATATTTAGTTGAATTTAGGAGATGAAATATGGCCGTAAAAGCAAAAGAATTAGCCAGAATTTTAGGGATTTCACCTGCCAGTGTTTCACTTGTTTTAAATAATAAGCCTGGAGTCAGTGATGCTACTAGAAATAAAGTATTTAGTGCAATTAAGGAATTAGGATACGAAGATTTATTATCGGAAAACTTGGAAGAGAAAAAGACGATACTGTTTTTGGTATATCGAAAAAACGGTACTAAGATGGAGGAATCCCCTTATTTTTCTCAGATTTTTTCGGGTATTATAGAGGGCGTGGAATATCAGGTAAAAAACTGTGGCTTCAAGCTTATGGTAACCTATGCGGATAGAAGTTCCATTGCTGCGGAGGTTGAGAAAATCCGCGGAGAGCAAATGGAAGGACTTCTGCTTTTGGCTACGGAAATGGTTGAGGAGCAGATGCAGCTTTTTATTGATATGCATGTACCTACGGTTATTATAGACAATTATATGGAAAGTGAGGATATGGACTGTGTTGCCATCAATAACGAACAGGGTGTTGATGTGGCAGTTTCTTATCTTGCTTCCATGGGACATAGAGATATTGGTTATTTACATGTAAACGGCAATGCAAATAATTTCGTTGAACGATATTATGGCTTCCTGCGTTCCATCAGAGAAAATCATCTTACGGTTCCGGAAGAAAATATAATTGAGTTTTCTTCTAACGGTGGAGATGCCGTCTATCCTGAGTTAAAGGAGCGGATAACGGCTCTAAAAAAGATGCCGACAGCGTTCTTTACAGACAATGATATTATTGCAATCTGGGCGATTCGTGTATTTCGTGAAATGGGTTATCGGATTCCGGAGGATATCTCCATCGTGGGCTTTGATAATATATCCTTATCGGAGCTTTTAGATCCACCCCTTACTACGATACAGACACCCAAATATGCAATTGGCTGTGTGGCGGTTAATACACTGGTAAGTAAGATCGCAGGTAAATCGGAGGGGATTCAGAAGATCGAAATGAAGACTTCCTTAATCAAACGTAATAGTGTGAAATGCCTGAATTGTAAATAACTCTTTTATATCTAATATAAAGGAGCAAATAATGAAAAATGGGAAACATTCCTTTGTCCTGTTTGGCGGAGATTATAATCCGGACCAGTGGGATAGAGCGACAATAGAAGAGGATATGCGGCTATTTAAAAAAGCGGGAGTAAACACGGTGACCTTACCGGTGTTTTCCTGGGCGAAGCTGGAACCGGAGGAAGGGGTATATCATTTTGAGTGGCTGGATGAGATCTTGGAGCTGCTTTGGGCGAATCAAATCCAAGTGATACTGTCAACGCCAACCTCTGCACAACCGGCCTGGCTGTCCGCAAAATATCCGGAGGTGCTGCCGGTAGATATTGCAGGACGGAAAAGAACACATGGGATGAGAGTGTTTTTCTGTGTCAATAGTGAGAAATACCGTGAAAGAGCAGCGGCAATTGCAGCGGTTATGGCTGGGAGATATAAGGATTACCCAGGGTTACTGGGCTGGCACGTGGCAAATGAATATGGAACCTATTGCTATTGTGAGAATTGTCAGAAGAAGTTTCGTCTCTGGCTGAAAAAACAGTATCGTACACTGGAGAATCTGAATGAGAAATGGCACACCGCCTTCTGGGGAAGAACCTTAACTTCCTTTGAAGAAATAATGCTTCCGACGGAATTAAATGATGACTATCGTTTTAACCCGGCCATTCAACTGGATTATATGCGGTTTGTTACAGCTTCCACCATCGAGTGCTATGAGAATGAAGCCCGCATTCTTAAGAAAGCTACACCGGAATTACCGGTATTTACGAATATATCAGGATATATTAAAAAATTGAACCAATTTGAGCTGGTTTCCCATATGGACGTAGCAGGCTGGGATAACTATCCGTCACCTACCGATGAACGTAGCTTTTCGGCATTAAAGCATGATATTATGCGCGCTTTAAAGGATGGGAAATCCTATTATGTAGTAGAGCAGTCGCCCAACCAGCAGAACTGGCAGCCTTATAATAAGCTGAAAAGGCCTGGTGAGCTTCGTAAAATTGCATATCAGGGCTTGGCACGTGGAGCTGACAGCTGCTTGTATTTTCAAATGAGGCAGTCCATTGGGGGACAGGAAAAATTCCATGGGGCTCTTATTTCTCACAGCGGAAGAGATGATACTAGAATCTTTAAAGAATGCATGGATTTAGGAAATGAATTGCAGCTGCTTGATGGATCCTTTGTTGCCGGAAGAACAGCCGCAGAAGTGGGCATTTTGTTCGATTGGGATAATTGGTGGGCGCTTGAGCTTTGCAGCGGACCAACTCAGGATATGAATTATCTGGAGCAGGTTCACCATTATTATAAACCCTTTTACTATCAGAACATACCCGTGGATATCATCAAGCAAACTTCGGATTTCTCCAAGTATAAAACGATTGTGGCACCTTTGCTCTATATGATAAAGGAAGGTGTAGCGGAGCGATTGGAGCAGTTTGTGAAAGCTGGAGGAACCCTAATCGCTACTTATATGACTGGGTATGTTGATGAGAATGATCGCTGTATATACGGTGCTTATCCGGGACAACTGCGTGATGTGTTGGGAATTTGGGTGGAAGAGGTAGACGCTCTTTTTCCTGAAGAGCGAAATTATATCAGGGTAAAAGACGGCCATGAACCTCAGAATTCTTACGAAAGCTCCTTCTTGTGTGATGTTTTGCACACGGAGAGTGCGCAGGTGATTGCTGAATATACAGAAGACTTCTATGCAGGTATGCCGGCAGTTACAGTGAATTGCTACGGACAGGGAAAAGCATATTATATTGGAACCCAGACAGAGCAAGATTATTTGAGCTCATTGGTACGGAATATATGCGATGAAAAGGGGCATTCTTTAATCTTTGAATTTAAAGGAGAACTTGAGATTACCTCCAGGGAGAATGAGAACGGAATATTTACATTTATAATAAATCATGGAAGTCAGACTGGAGAAATCGATTTAAAGAATAAAAGATATAAGAATATACTGGATCAGAAGTCTTATTCCGGAAAAATTCAGATATCATCCGCGCAGGTCATGGTTCTATTGGGTGAAGGAGAAGAAAGTTTGTAATTCTCATCCGATGTCAGGGCATCTTAGCCATATACCTCGTTAGCATGAAATACAACAATTTTTCATAAAATCTGTCTGAAGGTTGTAATCTGCAGACTTTGAGGAAAGGAATGGTTTTTATAATGAAAGTAGGTTTGGTTTATACAAGTACAACTCCTGAATTAATTGATATGGTGGAGTCTGAAGTGATTAAAAATCTTGGTGAGGGTGCTGAAATATTAAGCTATCAGGATTCAACCATCCTGGAAGAAACCCGTGCAGCCGGAGTTGTGACCTCCTCCGCAGCCGCAAAGCTGGTAGCTTTGTATATGAAGGCTGTTTTAGAGGGAGCAGAGGCTATTCTTAATATATGCTCCTCTGTTGGCGAAGCAGCGGATGCTTCCCAGGATCTGGCGAAATACATAGGCGTGCCAATTGTAAGAATTGATGAAGAAATGTGCAGGGATGCGGTTAGAATAGCGGCGGCTAAAGGCAGTCGGATCGGAGTATTGGCAACACTTCCAACTACGCTGGAGCCCACAAAGAAAACGGTGCAGCGCGTAGCTAGGGAGCTAGGGAAGAAGGTAGTTCTGGTAGACGGTCTAACGAATGCTTTTGGCGCGAACCCGGAAGAGTTAAAAAGGCTCCTTGTTAACAAGTCCATAGAAGTTGCACAGCAGGCAGACGTAATCCTGTTATGTCAGGGTTCTATGGCTTATTGTGAAGCTGATATGGCGAAAGCTTGCGGAATACCGGTTGTGTCCAGTCCCCGGTATGGTGCAGTGGCATTAAAGGATGCGCTTAGACAAAAGGGATTGTTGTAAATAGGCAATTGTGAAACGATTTAGTCTATGTAATTGTATACACAGCAGATACTATTTCTCCGCTCCAACGCTTCCTTCGGGCTTAGCTTCCGCTCCGAAACAGTATCTGCTGTGTATACAATTGCCTAGTTTATGAATTTTGCAATTACCTAATTGTTGTGGATAGGAAAGGAGATAGTAATGCTTACAGATACCCGAAAATCGCCTTATTCAAAAGTTCACTCCCTGCCTCACAGTGCAGTTAAATGGACAAAGGGCATATGGGCGGAAACCCAGAGAGTATGTGCAGATGCAATGGTGCCGCAGCTAAAGCATATGTTTGATTCTAAAGAAATAAGTCACGTGATAGAAAATTTTAAAATCTGTGCAGGAGATGCCCAAGGCGAGCATGATGGAACCGTATTTGGTGACGGTGATTTTTATAAATGGATGGAAGCTGCTATTTACACGGCACAAAAGGATGATAATCAAAAGCTGTTTCAGGAAATAGATGGTTATATCGATTTAATCAGCCGTGCACAGCAGCCGGATGGATACCTCTCTACAAAGCAGATTATTGGAGAGATGAGTGCCAACGGGGTAACCCGTATGGGTGATATCAATGATTTTGAAGTATATAATTTCGGTCATCTATTTACTACAGCTTGTCTACACTATAGAATAACGGATCAAGATAATTTATTAAAAGTGGCGATCAAGGCTGCAGACTATGTATATACAATGTATCAGGAGGCTGCAAAAACAGGGGAGGTTCAAACTGCCGTTTGCCCTTCTCACTATATGGGTCTAATTGAATTGTATCGAACCGTAGGGGATAAGAAGTACCTTGAATTAGCGAAACTTGCCATTTCCCTAAGAGATTCCGTAAAAAACGGTACCGACGACAATCAGGATAGAATTTCTTTAAAAAGCCATGAGAAAATAGTAGGCCATGCAGTAAGATCCAACTATTTATACAGCGGCGTTGCTGACCTCTATGCGGAAACCGGAGATGAAGAATATAAGGAAATGCTTCACAGGGTTTGGGATAGCCTTCTGAAGCATAAAATTTATATCACGGGAGGATGCGGTGCACTCTATAATGGTGTTTCCCCCTATGGTAATTTCTTTGTTGACCAGAAGGTTCATCAGGCTTATGGCTATGAATACCAATTACCGAATATTACTGCATATAACGAGACCTGCGCCAACATTGGTCTGGTGATGTGGGCTTATCGCATGTTCAATATGGAGCAGAAGGCAATTTATTTTGATATCATTGAGAAAACCATGCTGAATGTGAATTTGGCAGCTGTAAGTTTGGATGGAAAACGCTATTTTTATGAAAATATGTTAAGGCGTGCAAAGAAACTGGAATATGAGATGGTCTGGTCTCTGGAAAGAACAGAATACATAACCAGTTATTGCTGCCCTCCGAATCTTGCCCGTATTCTGGCTCAAAGCTCAGAGTATGCATATTCCGTTTCGGAGAAGGAATTATATTTGGGCATGTATGGTTCCAATGAAGCTAGAATACAGATAGAAAGTGGCGGGGATTTTGTTATTAGCCAGGAAACGGAATATCCGAATCAGGGGCTAATCAAGCTGAACATAACTAAAGTACATAGGGACAGCGAGGTTACTATCAATGTAAGAGTTCCCGGATGGGTGGAGCAGGGTTATATCCTGGATCCCTCGGGTAAAAAATACAGTCTGACGAAGAAGGATGCAGGCACTTATTTTCCTGTTCTGCTTTCTACCTTGCAGGGGGCAAAAATAGAAATATTCTTTGATATGCCGGTGCGCCTTACCATCTCCCATGCAATGGTTGAAGAAAATAGCAATCAAGTGGCTGTTGAAAAGGGTCCTCTGGTATATTGCCTGGAGTCTGTGGATGCGGATACAGATACCTTGGATCACTTAATAATTTCACCCTTCTCTGAATTTAAAGAAGTATCTCAGCAGATTGCCGGAAGAGATATCCTGGCAATCGAGACGCAGATGTTTGAGCGCAGCTGTGAAGATTATGACCAGGAAGCTCTATATCAAACTTATCATTATCAGGGTATGAATAAAACCAATGTCAGATTGATTCCTTATTATGCCTGGGATAATCGGGGTTTTGGAGAAATGAAGGTATGGCTTCCATTAGCATATAAGAATCATTAATACAATCCAGATCATTGCAAGGAAAGGAGTTTGTCAGGAGCTGCTGATCGCTTGCAGTAAGGAGATTTCATGGGCAATTTATTATGGAGTGAAATAGAGAAGAAATATCAGTTCAAAGAAAATCATAGCAGTGAGATGGTTGATTTACTACATCAGGAAATTGATAAAGATAACTCAAAGCTAGTGATACTGGACGATGATCCAACGGGAGTTCAAACGGTTCATGGTGTATATGTATATACGGATTGGAGTTATGAAAGCATTCTTGAAGGTTTTCGCAGTAAAGAAAAGTTATTTTATATATTAACAAATTCCAGAGCGTTGACGCAGGAGCAGACAGAACAGTTACATAGAGAGATTGCCCAAAACATAATCAGAGCGGCGGGTGAGGCTCAGATCAACTTTCAGATCATCAGCAGGGGGGATTCTACGCTAAGAGGACATTATCCTCTGGAAACCGATGTCCTTAAGGAAGAGCTGGAACGAGGATTGGGTGTTAAAATGGATGGAGAGATCTTAATTCCTTACTTTAAAGCGGGAGGCAGATATACCATTAACAACATTCACTATGTCAAATACAAGGATGAACTGGTTCCGGCAGCTGATACCGAATTTGCCAGAGATAAAACCTTCGGATATGCCAACTCAAATTTATGTGAGTATATTGAGGAAAAAACAAAGGGAAAATATGCTGCTGATGAGGTGACGACAATAAGCCTGGAGGAGCTTCGTGACCGACAGATCGAGGTTATTAAGGAGAAGCTGTGCAGCGTGACTGACTTTGGTAAGGTCATAGTAAATGCAATCGATCAAAGGGATTTAGAAATCTTCTGTGTGGCCTTGTACCTCGCAATCAGGGAAGGGAAGAGATTTCTATATCGCAGTGCAGCGGAATTTGTAAAGATTATAGCAGGAATATCGGATCAGAACCTACTAAAAAAAGAAGATATGCTCCCTGGCCAAGTTAAGCAGGGCGGGTTAGTAGTGATAGGCTCCCATACAGAAAAGACAACGGCCCAGCTGAAGGAATTAGAGGGGCTGGAGAAGTTGGTATTTCTTGAATTTGATTCTGATCTGGTGCTGGAAGACAGGCTTACGGAGGAAGTAGAACGAGTTAATAAGATAAGTAAGAGCCTTATTGAACAAGGAAAAACGGTTGTGATATACACAAAGCGCAGATTACTTACCCTTGAGAATGACACGAAGGAAAAGGCACTGCTGCGTTCCGTAAAAATATCCGAATCAGTTCAGAGACTGGTCTCAGAGGTCGGGACAGTTCCGGCATTTGTGATAGCAAAGGGTGGCATCACATCCAGTGATATTGGAGTAAAGGCATTAAAAGTTCGCAAAGCTTACGTATTAGGTCAGATACAACCGGGTATTCCGGTATGGAAGACGGATCAGGCTAGCAGGTTCCCAGAGCTGCCCTACGTTATTTTCCCTGGGAATGTCGGCGAAGCGGATACGTTGAAAAGGATTATTTGTGAATTAATATAATAAAGAACTATGAAATGATATTAGTTTCCTATTGTTGAATTAAACTATGTAAGCTGTTAGAGATAATGGGAGGATAGTAGTTATGAGAAAAGTGATTGTCTCGGTAGCTCCGGTAGCGGGACCTGAGCCGCTATTACCGGAGCTGCTGGCTGAGGATGTAGCGAAATGCGTAGATATGGGAAGTGCGATGTGCCATCTTCATTGTAAAACGAAGGAAGGGAAGCTGACACCTGATATTACATTAATCTCTGATGCCTTTGATCGCATATTGCAGCAAAGGGATATCGTGGTGCAGGTGTCCACCGGCGGAATTTCGGATATGAATATCATAGAGAGATGTTATCCGTTGAATTATCCAAAAGCAGAAAGTGCATCCTTAAATGGAGGCTCCACAAACCTTGGGGAAGCAATTTACCGTAATTCCAACGAGGATATTAAATACTGCTCAAACATGTGCTACGAGAAAGGAATTATTCCGGAAATAGAAGTTTTTGATATTGGAATGATTCACAATGTTATGAGGGTGAAGGAGGAATATCCCTTTCATGAGCCTTTATTATTCAATTTGGTATTTGGACATAAAGGCGGCATGCAACCCACGATAGAGGCTTTAACGGCATTTCGCTCCTTTGTACCCAAAGACTGTCTCTGGGGTGTTACGCACTTTGGAAGGGACAACTGGAGCTTTCTGGCGGCAGCTATTGCCATGGGAGCAACTGTTGTAAGAATTGGCTTTGAAGATAGCAGGTATTTAAGTCAAAATGAAACGGCGAACGATAACTTCCGGTTAGTAGAAAAACTGGTTCATTTAATACGTGCAATGGATTTGGAGCCAGCCACACCAGCGGAAGCCAGAGAGATATTGGGTATCGTAAAGAAATAATATAATCTGAACGAAAATAGATAATTAAGCTTGTAAATTTAACTAGTATTGCGTAATAAATGTATCATAGGCTGAGAGAGGGCTGCGGGTAAATCTTGCAGCCCTTTTTCTGATACAAGACCAAAGAGCAGGCTGTGGATTCAATAACTGGATGGACTAAGGACAGTTACTATGATTATTGGAATTAAAAAAAACAGAGTATATAGTGCTATATACTCTGTTGGGATGTTCTGAATCAATATTGCTTAAAGTGGATCTGCCTAAGCTGATCTATTCTACCAGATAGGCAGTGTTATCATTGCTTGTAGCAGACAGGAACCATTTACATTACAGATAATATCTGCAGCGCATGATCTTTTACAATGACTTCATAATGTTCCTTGTAATAAGTAGAGCTTGCATAAGTGGAACGCTCCACCTTGCCATATTCAGATATGATATTACAAATCTTATTAAACTCCTCCGGAGTATGATCAGACATGCTTACTACAAGATAATAAGTAGCAGTCAAAGGATTTTTATAAAGAGTATTGGTTCCGTTGTAGATTCCAAGCATAATATACGCTAATTCCACGACCTCCTGTAAGGAGCGGAATGAATATATTTTGGTCAATTTGGAAGGAATATGAGCACCTGATTTTGCGGGAGGATCCATATCTACTGCTTCTGCTTCCACAAGGGTGTCTTCCTCTTTGCTGTTTTCATCCAAATCATCGCCTAGTTCATCCTCTAATTGTTCAAAGCTGTTAATGATTTCATCCGCATATGCATCATCGTCGTCATCATCATTCTCAGATTTGTCCGAAGTGCTATGAACATTGAAAGAAGAAAACTTAGAAAAGCGAGTATCTAATTCATCTGGATCTTCAACCTTAGTTATAACCAAAATGAGACATTCAGTTGATACGGGAATAGCTTCTATCATTAAAGGAATATCATCTACTTCAAAACCGAATTCATAAAACGCCTGCTGGATCATATCACGAAACAGTGCCTTTGCTTTCTCGGTACCGTAGGCAAGCTCGCTTATTTTTAATTCTCGGTCAATTAAATCACTTTTGTTCAGGGTACATCTTATTTGGTTGTCATTAATTTTTTCTATCTTCATAAAGTACACCCCTTTCTGTACTAAAAAGGAACTGATTACACGTATCCACGATAAATCATCCATTGGTGTAAAAAAAGTATAATTTAAAATATAAGTAAAGTCAATATGCATACCTATGAAATTTATATGAAAACACGCTTAAATATTGCTACTAAAATCAGTGGTAAATCATACAAAATTTTAAAAAAAGTTTGTGAAAAAGGCTAATGAAAAAGATATTGCAAATCTTCCATTATTTAACTATAATATTAAATGAATTGGTTTTTGCTACATAAGCTGCTGATAGGAAAGGAGTGTATGCAGCAGGAAATTTGGTTTCAAAAATATGAAATCTTAGGTTTACTTGGCCACGGAGGAACAGCTAAGGTTTATCTTGCAAAACATATCATCTTAAATTCTTTTCGAGCAATCAAATTTATCTCAAAAAATCATCCCTTCTATGAATTACAAAGAAATGAAGCCCTAGTATTAAAAAATCTCAAACATTCCTGCATTCCTATAATTTATGATATTGAGGAAGATGAAGAAGGTTCCTATATTGTCGAACAATATCTTGAAGGTGAGACGTTAACGGAATATGTTGCCTCCAGAGGCATCCTCCAGGAAGAAATTATTCTGAAATTCGGAACACAGCTCTGTGATCTAATCCATTATTTGCACTCTTTGGAACAACCCATTCTCTATGTGGATCTCAAACCGGACAACATTATCTTATCCGATATGACGCTTAAGCTGGTTGACTTCGGCAGCGCTGTCTTTACGAAAGCGGCTTATAATCAGCCCAAGTATTTTGCAACTGCTGGATATGCTGCACCGGAGCTATATTTGCAGGATGAAATTGATGAGCGCTGTGATGTCTTTGGAATCGGAATGCTACTATATTATATGGGTACCGGGTGCTATATCCGCAGTAGCGACCCAACGATTCATAATATTGATTTAGTGAGCAATTGCTCCGGGCAATTGAAGCACATAATTAACCGTTGTCTCAAATCGAATCCAGCCGGGCGCTATTTTGACGTAGTCAAGTTGAATCAACAATTATCAGCACTATTAACGAAAGGCCAATTCATTCATGAAGAGGGGCGGATGCGGAAAGTTGCCATCGCAGGTTCGCAATCAAGAATCGGAGTCACGCATTTTTCCTTTCGACTTTGTAATTATTATATCGGAAGAAATATTTCTTGTCTTTATCAGGAGAAGAACCAGAGTGGGTGCGTTACATCCTTGAAGAATCAATATGAAGATATGGGGGCTGTGGGGGCGGAAGCCGGGGTAATTGTTATAAATAAGATACCCATGCACGCTTATAGGAAAGAGGTTCTTGCAGAGCTATCGCGTTATCCTATCGTAGTACAGGATTTTGGCTGCCTTACGGAGGATAATCTGGAGGAATTCTTGTCTGCCGATCAAAAGCTCTTAGTACTTGGAGCTAAGGAATGGGAGTTGGAGAGTTCTGAACAGGTATTGAGACTGGTAGCGGATTTTAAAGAGATCTCTTACTTATTTAATTTTCTAGATGGAAAGCAGTTTCAGCGAGTAGTGGGAAGCATGGGTTTTAAGAACTGTTACCGTATCCCTTATGAACCTGACCCTTTTGTGTCATTGACAACAGAGCAGGAAATAGATTTCTTTCGTGAGCTGCAATCTTCAGATCAAAGATTATCCTGGTATAAAAAGATATTTAATTTGATAAGGAGAGGAATGAAGTAATATGCTGCGCAAACCAATGCTACTTCAAAAGTTGCAGATAATGAAAAAAAGGAAGGGAAGAATAGTGGTTGGATTAATTGGATCTCATCATGGTGTTGGAGTAACTCACACCGGTTTGATGCTTTCCTTTTATCTTAGTGAGGAGGTGGGTTTAAAAACCGCATTCTTAGAATGCAATAAGCATTATGACTTACAATTGATTGAAGAAGCCTATGAATGGCAGAAGAGGGAGAAGGGAACCTTTTCTTTCCGCAATATCACCTGTCATAAGGGAGTCACACCCGCGCAAATACCCCATATTTTCGGGGAAGATTATGAGGCTCTGGTACTGGACTTTGGTACGGATTTTGTGGCAAATAGAGAAGAATTTTTGCGATGTGATTTAAAAATTGTGATTGGTGGTGCTTCGGCTTGGGATCTTCAAAAATTAGAGCAGTTTGCTAGAGAAGCAGAGCAGCTTAAGGGAAATGAATCCTGGTTTTATTTCATCCCAAAAGGTAATGAAAAGATTGTGGCGAAGCTACGTGGTGAAATTCGAAGAAAGGTCTGGTCAGTACCGATGGTATGTGATCCGGTGATTACAACCAATAGTTCAAGCCGATTTTTTAAAAGCATACTTGATTTCTAAAAGCATAATCAATCTTTAGAGTATAATTAATCTTTCGAGCATATTAGATCTTTAGAAGTAAATTAAATCTTTAGTAGTCCATTTATCTTTAGAAGTACGAGACTGATGTGATCTGGTATCTGGATAAGTATAGCATATCACAAATGACCTTCTTATCCGAGGTTTATTAAATTGAAAGCACCGATTCACATTAGACTGGGAGTCTTAAGAGGATTATGGCATATGAGCTAATATAAAATAATGAACATATTTAAATATGAGTTTGGTTGAAACAGTGAATTTTTCTATCAACAGGACTTAAAAAGCCCTCTATACTTTTTGGACTGAATTGAAAAAACTGGGTTAAAACTAAAGAAAATGAAATAGTTAATATGTCATAGAATAATAAAGTTATGCTAACAAACAATAATAAAATATTTGAAAAGGGCTGTCAGCAAGTGCCGGGAGAGAAAAGTATACATGAAAAGTGTACTGACATCTTGGGTTAAAATGCTTGGCAGCCTTTTTTTGTTAGTGCAGCACCGACAGACTCCTCTAGCACCTGCTATCCCTGTAATTATTTACAACTTCCAGTCGTATCCTTGTAAAATTAAGTTTAAAAAGTCGAATTTCATAATGACTGTATGTTAAATTAATGCTATAATGAGGAAGAGTAATGATACCTGACAAAATGGAGGATAATTATGGATAGAAAAGTGAGATTGGCTGTGATAGGCATTGGCTCTGCCCTTGTATTAATAGCCATCATTATTATATTGGCAATTGTAAAAATGCTGACACCCAGCGATGAGGTAATGCCGTTATCGGAGTATTACCAAATAGAGGATAAAGAGGTTGTATTAATCCTTCAAGATCAGATCTATGAGGAAAAAGGGATTTTAATTGATGGTAAAGTATATATAGATTACGATACTGTGATTCAGGAGTTTAACCATCGATTTTATTGGGATTACAATGAGAATGTGCTGACCTATACATTGCCGGATGAAATCATCAGAGCCGATGCATCCAGCAGCACCTATACTGTAACAAAGAGTATGATTGAGACAGAGAGAGAATATGAATACCCAATCGCAGAGGTTTTTGTAGATAGGGTATATCTGTCACTGGATTTCGTTCAGCAATACTCCGATCTTACATTTCAATATTATAAAGATCCTAATCGTGTAGTAATTGATTATAAATGGGGTGATTATCTATATACAGAAGTATCGAAAGCAACCCAGCTTCGCTATGAACCTGATATCAAGAGTCCAATTTTGTTAGAGTTACCGGTAGGTACCGGCTTAGTTTACGTGGACACGGAGGAAGCACCGGAGAAAGGCTTTATTAAGGTAATGACGGAGGATGGTGTTAAGGGTTATATTAAGAAGAAGGCAACGAAAGAATCCGCATATCAAACCCTGGAAAGCACCTATCAGGAGCCGGAATATTCAGCCCAGTCCAGATCCAAAAAAATAAACTTAGTATTTCACCAAGTATTCAATCAGGATGCGAATGCAGGCTTGGAGGATTTGATTGATGATACTAAGGGTGTGAACGTAGTGTCACCTACCTGGTTTAGCATTGATGATGTTTCGGGAACCATCACCTCCCTTGCTTCGGAGAAGTACGTGACGCGTGCGAATGCCCGAGGGCTCGAGGTTTGGGCATTGGTAAATGATTTTAATACAGAAGTCAATATGAAACAGCTGCTTAGTTATACTTCAAGGAGGGATACCCTTTCCAATGCCTTAATTGAAAAGGCCTTAGACTACAAATTAAACGGAATAAATATAGATTTCGAAAAAATCCCATCTGAAGCGGGTGTTGATTATATTCAGTTCCTGCGTGAGCTATCTGTTAAGTGCAGGAATAACGGCATTGTATTGTCCGTTGATAACTATGTTCCTTCCCCGTATACAGAATATTATGATCGAGAAGAACAGGGTAAGGTGGTGGATTACCTCATTGCCATGGCATATGATGAGTATCATGGGAATTCAGAAGAGGCAGGGCCGGTTGCATCCATTGGCTTTGTATCAGATGCAGTTAATAATATGTTGAAAGTTGTTCCAAAGGAAAAGATTATTATTGCAATACCATTCTATACAAGGTTATGGAAAGAAGGTGCAGATGGCAGTTTATCTTCCGAAACCTATGCAATGTCACCGGCAGCCGAATTGATAAAGAATAATGGGGTAGAGGCAAAATGGGATGATGTAAAGGGCTGCTATTATGTGGAATACAACAAAGACGGTGATACTTATAAGATGTGGCAGGAAGAAGATAAGTCCATTGAGGAAAAGATGAAGGTTATCTACGATGCCGATGTTGCCGGTGTGGCGGAATGGAAATTGGGATTAGAGAATGAGAGTGTATGGAACGTTATCATTCGATATCTTAACTAGAAAGCATTATCTTAACGAGTAATCACAAACGATATGGCTGCCAAGAGAACAAGTAACGAGCAGGAGAATAGGACAAATTGTTCCTTCATAGAATATAAGGAATTTGGATGTTAGGTGCATGGACCATGAAAAAATATTTCAGCATCGTTTTCCTGTTTCTTATAATCTGTGCCAGCATTATAACCACGGAACGCTCCATCAGAACCATGAGACATTTTTTGTTTTGGGAAGAGGAACCGGAAGATAAGAACGTAACAATTGTAATTGACCCCGGACACGGTGGGAGAGATCCCGGAAAAGTCGGGGTCAATAATTGCTTAGAAAAGGATATTAACTTAAGTATTTCTTTTTTGCTTAAGGATATGCTGGAGCAAGAAGGAATTACGGTGATTTTGACTAGAGAAGAAGATGTGGGTCTATATTCAGAGAGTGATTCTAATAAGAAAAGAGCAGATTTGAACAACCGGGTCTCTATCATTAATTCCAGTGGAGCACAGTTAGCGGTCAGTATCCATCAAAACAGCTTTAGTGAAGGATATGTTAAGGGAGCCCAAGTATTTTACTATGCAAAATCAGAGCAGGGCAGAAAGCTGGCGGAGATGATACAGGAGCAGATTAAAAAGACCATCGGCGACGGTAATCACCGAAAAGCGAAAGCCAATGATAATTATTTTATGGTAACAAAAACGAACTGCCCTCTAGTTATTGTGGAATGCGGATATTTATCAAATCCAGAGGAGGCGGAGCTGCTTTTGAAGGAGGATTATCAGACGAAAATGGCCAGCGGAATCTGTCAATCCTTACTGGATTACATAGAAGCAAATCATCTGGGAGAAGCCAATGCACAATAATAACTCGTTGTTACAGGGTTATCATAAAGCATTAGCTACATAATAATTTGGTTGAAAAAGCTAAATTTGCTTTTATAGAGGGATGGTGTTATAATGATAATCGCGCTTAATTGAGAAGGCGCAAAGCGAAGTGTTTCTCACTTTGTTGCAAGGAGTACGATAATGGATACAAAAATAATAAAATTAGAGATAGAAAACCTGACAGAAGAAAGCATCGAGGAGGCGGCAGGAATTTTAAGAAACGGCGGTTTAGTAGCACTTCCAACAGAAACGGTGTATGGACTGGGTGCTAATGCGCTGGATGTAACTGCCGCTGAGAAAATATATCAGGCAAAAGGCCGTCCGTCCGATAATCCCTTAATCGTTCATATTGCAAAGGTTAAGGATATTGAAGTACTTGCAAAAGAGATACCGGAAAAGGCTTATCAGCTGGCAGAGGTTTTCTGGCCGGGACCCCTGACAATTATTCTTAAGAAAAAAGAGCTTGTGCCAGATCAAACCACAGGAGGCTTGGATACAGTAGCGATTCGTTTACCGGCGAATCTGATTGCCAAAACTCTGATTGAAAAATCCGGAGTATTTGTAGCGGCTCCAAGTGCAAATTTAAGCGGTAAACCAAGCCCTACGACAGCGCAGCATGTAATTGATGATTTAAGCGGTAAAGTGGATATGATTATTGATGGAGGTCATGCAACCCTTGGGCTGGAGTCAACCATCGTTGATCTTTCCGGTGACAATCCTATGATATTAAGACCTGGTTGTATCACGAAAGCAATGCTGGAAAACGTCATAGGTGAGATCGAATATGATCCGATCGTGCTGCAAAAGGAACCGAACTTAGAGCTGGTACCGAAGGCTCCTGGCATGAAGTACCGCCATTATGCCCCAGAGGGTAAGCTTACAATTTATGAAGGTAATATAGATAAAGTAATTGATGCAATTAATCAGAAGGCAAAAGAGAAGCTTGAAAGCAATAACCGTGTTGGGGTTATCGCAACAGATGAAACGAAGGCCTTATATCGTTACGGAACTGTGAAAACAATCGGCTCTAGGAAGGATGAAGCTTCCATAGCAGCCGGATTATATGCGGTTCTTCGAGAGTTTGATGAGTTGCATACCGAATATATTTATACTGAAAGCTTTGCTGATAACAGTTTAGGACAGGCAATTATGAACCGATTACTGAAGGCGGCTGGATATCGCATTGTGAAGTTATGATGCTAATGTATGTGGTGGGGTATTCTTGTATTGGAGGTAACTATGGAAAAATATCAGAAGCTTATATTCGTTTGTACCGGAAACACTTGCAGAAGCCCAATGGCGGAGGCAATTTATAAAAACCTGGAAAAGGTTAGTGATATGAAAGTATGCTCCAGAGGACTGGTGGTGCTTTTTGCAGAGCCCCTGAATCCAAAAGCAGAAATTGTATTGAAAAAGCATGATTTAGAATTAAATAATCATATGGCAAAAGGATTAAAAGCAACCGACCTTGAGGAAAATACAATTATTCTTACAATGACGGCAAGTCAAAAAAAGAAAGTACAGGAGCTTTATCCGGAAGTAAAAAATGTGTATACCATTAAAGAATTTGCCGGAGAAATTGGCGATGTAGTTGATCCTTACGGCGGAACACTGATGGATTATGAGGAATGCTATATTGAATTAGGGCGTCTGGTGAAAAAGACGGTCTACAAATTAAATGAGAATTTATGACAAATAGAGGCACGAGATTAGCTGCAAAAGAAGCTTAGGGCTTTTGCAGCAGATGAAATGAATGGAGGTAAAGAGATGATAGCACTTGGTAATGACCATACGGGATATGCCATGAAAAAGGCAGTCATGGAGTATTTAGATTCAAAAGGAATTCCGTATAAGGATTTTGGCTGTGGAGATGTAACAGCAAGCAATTATCCGGATTATGCAAAGGCTGTTGGCAGAGCAATTCAAAATAAGGAATGCGAAAAAGGAATATTAATCTGTGGTACAGGAATTGGTATCTCGATTGCAGCTAATAAAATGAAGGGTATTCGTGCAGCACTTTGCCATGACTGTTTTAGTGCAGAAGCAACCAGACTCCATAATGATGCCAATGTATTAGCAATGGGCGCAAGGGTAATTGGAGTTGGTCATGCCTTAAAGATCGTAGAAGCCTTCCTGGATACGGAATTTTCCAACGATGAAAGACATTTAAAAAGAATCCAGATGCTGGAGGAAAATTAAAGCTGTTCAGCTTGATTCACAGGCTCCTGCAACAGGTTAAACTGATTGCTTGATATTATGTTTAATAAGGAGTGCAGGGTACGCAGGGCATATGTAACTTCTTGCTGTGTGATTAATCGCTGATCTAATGCATCTGCAAGTTCATCTAAATCCATAATACGCATACTACCGTCGTTATCTAGAATGACATCGATTAAGAGGTCTTCAATAATGACGGTATTATTTTCTTCTCCAGCTTTTGCTTGTATAATATCACAGTACCAATATACAAGCTGATCCTGCTTATCAAAAATCTTACTCACCTTGATCCCCTTGTCTAAGTAAAAGGCAGAGATACCTCTGGCGATATCGTTTCTTGGATGAAGAGTAATCCATTTTGTTATAATTAAATCCTTTTCCATCACTAATATAACATCATCTTTTAACGGAATTAATTCATTGGGGATAAAGCGTCGCCGATATAGAGTGGGTGTATTCATAGGCAATGGCTCCTTTTGTTTATTGTGCTTAATTATATCATGGAAGAACCATCCATGATAAGGGCACTGCGTGCCGGGATGCGCACTCACTGCGTTCGGCGCTGATATAATGTCTATCGACATTATATCATGGAAGAACCATCCATGATAAGGCACTGCGTGCCGGATGCGCACTCACTGCGTTCGGCGCTGATATAATGTCTATCGACATTATATCATATAGCACCATATAGTGCAAATTGTATTAAAATGAATAAAATATCAATCTTTGGCAAAAATAATAGGTGAATTTACAGACATTTGCCCTTGGAGGTTGATCTAATGGATAATAGTAAATGGTATCGTTTTATGAATCGATTGACAAGCATATTCTCAAGCAGAAGAATGAAGCTCACCTTGTATGTAGCAGTAGTTTTATGGATGGCTGTTCTTACGCAGGTTGCAGTAAATCAAATATTTCATGAAGATATTCAGATTACAGAAGCGTTTATAAAATCCAATACAAAGGATATGGAAAGTACACTGGAGATCATTGCGGAATACAAAAATGGTGAAATGGCGGATACAGATAAAAAGGATATTATTAATAAGATAGCAGCAGCAATCGGACTTACAATAAATAACGATTACACCGTCTGGTCGGATGAGGAGCGGAGCGAGCTTCTTGTGTATAAGCAAGCAAAACAGGCTTCTACTCAGATTAAGGTAGTAAGCTTAAAGGAAAATGAAATCAGTAAAAATTATATTATCATCCAATTAAGCTTATTAAGCGGAATTCAAAATATTGATCGATATAAGAAAATAGTTGAAGAAGAACTAAGTAAGTTAGCCGTTAAAGAGAAACAGGTAATATTAAAGTATGAAGGAAGCCGGGAGGGCGAGTTATCCGTGGAGGAAAAACGTACAGTAGCAACCTCTCTGATTACAGAACTGCAGGGAGACGTTGCGCTTGAATACGATGAAGGTGATCTGTATACTGTATATGGTTATACTGGGATGCTAAAGGAATATATCTCCTCTATGGGAAATAAGATAAACGTGCAGGTGGCAATCACTTATAATGAAATGAACGACCGTACGAAAATCGTACTAGCTACTCCAATCTTAAATGAAAGCTACTAATGGTTCCCAAATTAGAAAATAACGTAATAAACAAAGTAAAAGGCTACAGGAATAAAAAGAGAATACTATCCGGTTTTGTACAGGATAGTATTCTCCTTTCCTTATGCTATGCAGATTAAGGCTTCAAACCAGGTTTATTACCAGCGTCTTCTGCTCCGATGACGCCTTCTTCGATTGAAGATCTCACCCAACAGAATCAGTGTAACGAGGTCGTGTAAATGATTGTCGCGTCTCCTACGCGGATTGTGATAAAGACTACTAGCTTCTACTATAGGTTCTTCCTCTTCCATATATTTGACCTTATCATAGATACGGTCAACAATTCGATCCAGAGATACACGATCAGGATATTCGTCAAACATGCAGCTACCTTCATAATCCAATGAGTCGCATGCTATGGATATTTCTTTTAATATTATCTTTGCCGTACGTGGATAAAGTTCCATCATATAGTCAAGATCTTTATCCAGATCAGAGCTGTTATCATATCCATAGAGCGGGTATAAAGGCATTCCCATTGGAACACCGTATGAGTTATTTGGTAAGTACGAAGCACCGAAAACCTGATAAGTAGCATAGTTCTGATTCATGCTCATATCCGATGTTGAATCCTCCCAATTGACTGAGTTATGAGACATAGTCTGAGCGGTTGCAGGTGGCATTCCGGGGATCATGCTTCCGGTGTTCGGGGGCATTCCTGGTGTGATATTTATTGGAGGATTAATTGTATTTCCCGTGTTCGGGGTAGAACTCTGTGTATTTGGTGTTGTACCATAAATATAAGGGGTTCTGATAGTTCCCGGAGGCGGAGTAATGCCTGTGCCAAGACCGGGAGTTGTAGAAGGGCTACCTGGAGTGGTAATAGCGCCAGTACCCATGCCGGAACCAGGGGTAACGGAAGGAGTAGTAGGAGTAGTACCCATACCAGCACCGGGACGAGAAGGCACAGTACCCATGCCAGTACCAGGGGTAACAGAAGGAGTAGTAGGGGTAGTACCCATACCAGCACCAGGGCGAGAAGGCATAGTACCCATGCCAGTACCAGGGGTAACGGAAGGAGTAGTAGGAGTAGTACCCATACCAGCACCAGGGCGAGAAGGCATAGTACCCATGCCAGTACCAGGGGTAACGGAAGGGCTAGAAGGAGTACCCATACCAGCACCAGGGCGAGAAGGCATAGTACCCATGCCAGTACCAGGGGTAACAGAAGGACTGGTTGGAGCAGTTCCCATGCCGGAACCGGGGGTAACGGAAGAGCTAGGAGGAGTCCCTATACTAGTACCCGGGTGGGTCGGAATCGTACCTAAGCCAATACCGGGAGTAATGGTTGGGCCACCAGGAACAGTGCCGGTACCCAGTGCCAGTACCCATACCAGTGCCAGTACCTAAACCAGTGCTGGGACGGGAAGGCATAGTACCCATTCCGGTACCTGTGCCCATACCTGGATTCATTCCTGCACTTGTTCCAGGAGTTCCTGTAATAGGAGTTGGGGCTCCTGTGCTGGGTGTGGTTCTAGTCATGGGAGGTGTCTGTCCGGTACTTCCCGGCAAACCGGAGGGTGTGTTAGGACTACCAAAATTCGTATTTCCGGTTGTCCCTCCTGTATTATTTGGGGAGCCTATCATCTGTAAATTTAAGTTATTATTTGGCGTCTGGAACGGTCTTCGATTGCCATAATATCTACCACTTGTATATGACATGTTATAGCTCCTAAGCTTTTTTATACTAGTATATGCAGGTCAGAGAGAATGTGAAAAAGGAATTATATAAAACCTTGAAGAAATATTAAATATTAAAATAAAATTTATAATAATTGGGTTGTACTATCGATGAAAAGACATTAAAATATAGTGTGGATGGCTAGGGAATAGATTGTTGTAACATTATGTAGAAGAATAGAATGATTCTAGAGTCCAAAAGCAGATTTAGATATTGTGCTGAATATATGGGTAAAGAAGATTTTTGACCCTCGAATCATAGAATGGACGAATAAAATGGATAATGCAATTTATAAGTTGTTTGAAGAAACATTAAATAAAGAATTAGTAAGCGTCATTATTAGCAATTCAATGGACAAAGAAAGAGTATCAAAAATAAAAATACGTCCATTATTACTAAAGGGTAACTTATGCTTTCAAGCCTCCGAATACATCGGAGTTAAAATATATCACACGAATTATAGCAAGGAAGAACTGCTGCTCAAATTAAAGGATTGGTTCGAAGGGCTGTTTCATCAGGCTGAAATCAACGTAAAGACTGGGAAAGCAACGCTATTAATTAGTAAAAAGGGGAAATTAACCATACAAAATAAAATAGGAAAATCAAATGCCCCAGCCAAGGTGATAAATGATCTGAATACCTGTGATGCACCCGAGGATTTGTTATTACATAACAAGAAGAAAAATTATATTTTAGAGGAAGGCACCTCACTGCCGTTTTTAGTTGACCTTGGGGTTATGACAAAGGAAGGTCAGATTGTTAAGGCGAAGTCAGATAAATTTAGGCAGATTAACCGTTTTTTAGAGTATGTGGAAGATATTCTTCCCTTTTTAGAAAAGGGAAGAGAGTTGACTATATTGGATTTTGGCTGTGGGAAATCTTATTTGACCTTTGCTATGTACTATTATTTGAAAATTCTGAAAGGATATCAAATCAATATCATTGGACTAGATCTAAAGAAGGATGTAATAGCGCATTGTAATCGCTTAAGTGAAAAATACGGCTATGATAAACTTCATTTTTTAGAAGGAGATATTGCATCCTATTCAGGGAGCAATACAATTGATATGGTAGTCACATTGCATGCTTGTGACACTGCTACCGATCATGCACTGAATAAGGCGGTATCCTGGAATGCGAAGGTAATTCTTTCTGTACCGTGTTGTCAGCATGAACTAAACAGGCAGATCAAAAATGATATATTAAAGCCAGTTCTAAAGCATGGAATCATTAAAGAACGAATGGCAGCCTTGATTACGGATGCACTGCGTGCTGAGATTCTGGAAGCCCAGGGGTATAAGGTTCAGCTGCTGGAGTTTATCGACATAGAACATACACCTAAGAATATATTAATACGTGCTGTAAAGAAGGATAAGGTGGTCAAGGAAGATCGTTTAAACAGTGAGGAACTTGAGACATGTATGAATTTCCTTGGAGTATCACCATGTCTGAATGAACTGTTAAATAATAAGAAATAGTAACCCGTGGATTATATTTGGGAACAGTATAGAGAATGCAGGGAGCATGGAGGTTAACGTGCTAAAACAATTATATCGGATAATTATTTTAATTATAGTTTTTATAGCTTCTCTTTATTATTTTAGCAGGGATATTAAAGAGGTAGTATTTAATATTGATAATACTACAAAGATGGAGGCAGTGTCATATCCATTAGTTACGATAAAAACAGGGGATACTACCATTAATCTTCTGCATGGCTATAGCAGTAATCTAGATGCTAACAAAGTCAGGGAAACCGTAACCCCCGTTAACCTGGATCAAACCTTTGAGGTATTGATAAATGAGGAAAATTATGTTATAAAGAAACTGAATTATGAAGTTCGTGAGTTTTCAGGGAATTCTCTGATTGAGTCCGATTCTGTCAGCGTGTTTGAGGAAGCAGGAGAGCAGAAGACCGCTAAGATAAAATTGAAGTCCCAGCTTCAGGAAGAAAAGGAGTACGCTGTTAAAATAACTTTAATTACAAGTAAGAGTGAGAAAATGTATTATTTTCAGAGAATAAAAATGTATGATAATGCTCACTTAAAGGAAAAGTTAGACTTCGTACTTGATTTTCATAATTCAATTATGGATAAGGTAAAGGCAGACGAGGTGGAGAGATATTTAGAGACCTCAGGTGATGCAGATAACACATCACTGGCTTATGTTAATATTAATTCTAGCTTGGAGCTAGTTACCTGGGGGAATTTAAAACCCACCATACTTACAGATATCGTTCCGGAGATCGTAGAAATATACGAGGATACGGCTTCAATAGCACTGAATTATTTCGTTCAGGCTGAAGTGGCGGATCAGATGGAAAGCTACCGGGTAACAGAGTTTTATCGTGTACGTTATGGCACAGATCGAATGTATCTTTTAAACTATGAGAGACATATGGAATCTATTTTTGATATTAAGCTTGCAAGTGTATCGCAGAATGAATTGAAGCTTGGAATCACCACGGATTTGGAACTACCGTATACAGCCGGTGAAGATAAGACAAAGCTTGCATTCATCAGAAATAGGGAATTATGGTTTTACGATCTGACAAGCAATGAGACAACCAAGGTGTTTTCCTTTCGTCAGGAGAAGCCGGATTATACCAGAGATATGTATGACCAGCATAATATTCGGATTCTTAACATGGATGTTGAGGGAAATATTGATTTTATGGTATACGGTTATATGAACCGTGGCCAATATGAAGGAAAGGTTGCCATTATTCTGTATCGGTTTGTAAGGGCTGAAAGCAGAATTGAAGAGTTGGTATATATACCAGTGGATGAGCCTTATCAACTATTAAAAGAAAATCTTGGTAGCTTATCTTACTTAAATTCAAAAGAGGTATATTATTTTCAAGCTTATAATTCAATCTATTCCTTTGATCTAATTACCAAAAAGCTGAATCTGATCGCTGAAAATGTTGGTCAGGAGCAGGTTATGGTGCTGGAGGATATTAGTTATGTGGTGTGGCAGGAAACAGCGGATATATCTAAGTCAAAGCAAATTAATATCATGGATTTGGAATCAGGACGTATTGATAACATCAACGCAAAAGAGGGATACAATATAAGGTTGTTGGGAATGATAGATTCCAATATCATATATGGTTATGTCAAAGAGGGCGATATATCCTCCATGATTGATGGCAGTATTTTGGTGCCCCTTAGTACCCTGGAAATTGCGTCTATTGATAAAAAAGTTCTGAAAAGCTATAATAAAAGCGGTTATTATGTAAGCGGAATTGAAGTTAAAGATAATATAATTGAACTTAAAAGAGTAAAACGATTGAACGAGGGTGGAGGAGAATATTTTACCTCCGCAGATCCGGATTATATTATGAATCAGGAAAGTGAAGAACCGGCTCTTATTAACAGTAATTCCAGAGTGACTGATCAAGCGTTGAAGGAATATTATATGACCCTGCCAAGTGGCTTTGTTATGGCTGGAGAGCCTAAAGTGCTCTCTACAGTGAACACGGTAATAGCTGAGGATCCAACCGTAAGATTAGAAAATACGACTCAGCCTAGACTTACTTATTTTGCTTATGTCGAAGGAGGCATTAAGGGTGCTTATGAAAATGCTTCTGAGGCCATAGAAGTGGCTAAAGAGGGCATCGGAGTAGTTATTAATAATAGCAATCAAATTGTCTGGGAACGTGGCGTAAAGCTTACAAAAAATACGATCTCACGGTTTGAGACTATGTCCTATCAGGCCACACCAGGGAATACAATAGAAAATTGTTTGCAACAAATGTTAGCATATCAAGGAGTTGCGGTTACTAGAGATGAGCTTGGTATTAATAATAGCTCTGCCTATGAGGTTTTGAAAAAATATTCAAAAAACACACCGGTAAGATTAACAGGCATAACACTTGATGATGCGTTATATTATGTATCAAAAGGACGTCCGGTATTAGCTATGACAGACTCCAATGATGCAATGCTGATCTATGGTTATGATACCTTTAATATCATGGTTGTGAATCCTGCAACCGGCAGCAGAGTAAAAATAGGTATTCAAGATAGTACCCAGATGTTTGAAGCAGCGGGTAATGTCTTTTTATCCTATCTTGAAGAATAAACAAATCTAATAATACAAGGAGACAAAACAATGGATGAGAGAATAAAAGTATTGGCAAAATCTTTAGTTAATTATTCAATGGAAGTGAAAAAGGGAGATAAGGTATACGTACATTACATCGGGCCTTCCACTCAGGATTTGGCAAGACAGATCGTGAAAGAGGTTTATATTGCAGGTGGGGTTCCATTTGTTCACTATACGGATCAGGTTATCTTAAGAGAACAGTTGCTCCATTGTACAGAGGAACAAATGTCACTTGCGGCTAAAATTGACGCAGCAGAGATGGATCAAATGGATTGTTATGTAGCAATTCGTGGAACCGATAATGTATCCGAGCTTGCGGATGTACCTTCCGAGAAAATGAGATTATATGAGACTTACTATCAGACACCGGTGCATCATGATATTCGTGTGAAAAAGACTAGATGGGTGGTGCTTCGTTATCCTAATTCTGCGATGGCCCAGCTTTCTAATTCGAGCACAGAGGCCTTTGAGGATTTTTACTTCAAAGTGTGCAACTTAGATTATGCAAAAATGGGAAAATCCATGCAAAACCTTGTGGAGTACATGAATCGTACCGATAAGGTAAGAATTGTAGGACCTGGTACAGATTTAAGCTTTTCCATTAAAAATATACCGGCAGTTCCTTGCGCAGGTGATCGCAATATTCCGGATGGAGAGGTTTATACAGCACCTGTCAGAGATTCCATCAATGGCACCCTATCCTACAATACTCCAGCAGTGTTCCAGGGCTTCACTTATGAGAATATCACTTTCCGTTTTGAAAATGGTAAGATTGTAGAAGCAACTGCAAATGATACCGTAAGAATTAATAATGTAATGAATACGGATGAAGGCGCACGTTATATCGGTGAATTTGCAATAGGTGTAAATCCTTATATCCTAAAGCCAATGAAGGACACTTTGTTTGATGAGAAGATTATGGGTTCCTTCCACTTTACTCCTGGTAATTGCTATGAGGAGGCTCCGAATGGAAATCATTCAGCGATTCACTGGGATTTGGTGTGTATTCAGACACCTGAATTCGGTGGTGGAGAGATCTATTTTGATGATGTATTAATTCGTAAGGATGGCCGATTCATTGTACCAGAATTAGAGTGTTTAAATCCTGAGAACTTGATTTAGTTTTTATTAGGAAAAACCCTCCCTTTGGGAGAATAAACTATCCCTTCGGGATAATTAGGAGGATGGAATGAAATTATTAACAGCAGCGATACCCTGCTATAATTCAGCAGCCTATATGGATCATGCTATTGAAACTCTTTTATCCGGTGGTGAGGAGATGGAGATCATCATTGTAAATGATGGTTCCTCCGATGATACTCAGAAAATTGCGGAAGAATATCAGGCAAAGTATCCAACAATTATCAAGGCGATACAGCAGGAAAACGGTGGCCATGGTGAAGCAGTAAATACAGGGCTTGCCAATGCAACTGGTTTGTATTTTAAAGTAGTGGATAGTGATGACTGGGTAAATGAAAATGCTTTGAAGCAGGTTATGGAGACCTTAAAGGAGTTAATTGCGGAAGGTAAAAGCCCAGATTTATTCTTATCCAATTATGTCTATGAAAAAGTAGATGCCAAAAGAAAAAAGGTAATTAATTATAATTGGGCTTTGCCTAAAAATCAGATATTTACCTGGGATGATATTTTGCATTTCAGACAGAGTCAGAATATTCTGATGCATTCCACAATTTACCGCACAAAGCTACTGCAAAGTTGTGGATTACGTCTTCCAAAGCATACCTTTTATGTGGATAACATTTTTGTATATCAGCCCCTTCCACACGTGAAGACAATGTACTATCTGGATGTTAACCTATATCGTTATTACATTGGAAGGGCAGATCAGTCCGTAAATGAGCAGGTAATGATAAAGCGAATCGACCAACAGCTTAAGGTAAATAAAATATTGATTGAATGCCATGATGTCTTCCAGATTAAAAGTAAGAAGCTTCAAAGCTATATGATTAAATATATAGCTATGATTACCACGGTAAGCAGCGTTTTATTAATCAGAGAAGGAAGCGATGAGAGTCTGGCTAAGAAGGAAGAACTCTGGGAATACCTGAAAAACTATGATAAGCGTCTGTATAAGAAAGTAAGATCCCACATCCTGGGACGTTCTATGAACCTACCGGGTAAGTTCGGTAATAAAGTTGCGGAGATGGGATATAAGATTGCACAGAAGATTTATGGATTTAATTAGGACTTAGTGGACTTAGATTTAGGTATTCAGCGCTGTAGTATAAAGAAAACTTTTGGTACTCATATTTAAATGTTTAAATTAATAAATATACAAGTGAGCAACAAACAAATGAGGATGTTCATTTGTTATGAATTAAGCCAGCTGTAACACATGTGGTGTTAGGCAGCTGGCTTTCCATTAACATTTAATTTAGGTTATTATCTGCATATCAATGGTATTCTTAGAACTGATAAGGTTATGCTATATATTGGACAACCGCTGCTCTCGGCGGGCTCTTCTTGCCGCATATATCTTGCTCCAGTCAGGAACATAAACAATGAAGTACATTGCAATATTGAGGGCGACTGCGCCGAAGATATCCAGGACAGAATGCTGCTTTAACAGTACCGTTGACATACAAATTAAAATCGTAAGGATCAGAGCAGAGTTCTGAATCCACTTATATTTTTTAAGCCGATCGCTCTTACTGATGGCCAGATAAGATGCAATAGAGTTAAATACATGAATACTGGGGAATACATTGGTTGCGGTATCTACAGTATAAATATAGGATAAAAAATAAGTGAAAATATTTGACCTTCCAAGAGAATGCAAATCTACTCTGAGATGATGTCCGTTGGGCCATATGGTATAAATGATGAGGCAAACGGTCATGCCAATAAACATGTTCGCACATAATTTGCAAAAGTCATTCCTTGAGGCAAACAAAAAATATATAATGGTTACACCGATATACAAGAACCATAAAAAATATGGGATAATAAATACCTCGCAAAAAGGGATATAATCATCTAATTTTGTATAGATTGCGTTAAAATGCGTTGTTACGGTGCGCTCCAATTTGAAAAACCAGATCAGGTATACAAAAAAGTATAATAATATGAAACCATGCTTATATTTTAAAATAAAATCTTTGATGGCGCCAAAGGGCTTCATGTTTGCACGACCTTTCCAAAAAACAGTGCGTTTTAGTGACCTTTTCAACTTCGTAAATTATATCATGAATCCCATATGATAACAACATATTTATTTGGCATAGGGATCAATAGGTTATAGTAAATAGTATATGATTCACTTCATAAAATATAACGCTAATCTGATATAAAGTTCTTCAAATTGCGAGAAATATTATAAATAATCATTCATATCGATACCTATGCTTGGGAAACAATAAGAGAGGATAGACAATAGGATGAAATATAATTATAATATAGTTATGAGAAGTTGCTTTTAACTTCTCATAAAAGGCGCTGAAATTGCGCTGTGTATTCGATAATAAGAACGATTTAGTTCCGCTTGCATTTATTGCAAAGACAATAAGTTGATAAAGTTTGAATGGAGTAAAATATTACTTATTAATAATATGATCAAATAAGGAGGATACGAAATGAAACGTGTTTTTATTGTAGTTTTAGATAGTGTTGGAATCGGTGATTTACCGGATGCAGCCCTTTACGGAGATGAAGGAAGTCATACCCTATACTCTGCATCAACAAGTACGTATTTTAATATGCCCAATATGGAGAAACTAGGTCTGTTTCATATCGAAGGTGTTAAAGAGAAATTCCCGCAGATTAAAGCGGATCAGCCCTTCGAAGGAAGTGTTGCAAGAATGGAAGAATTATCGAGTGGCAAGGATACTACCACCGGACACTGGGAGATTGCAGGAATTATTTCAGAGCAGCCATTTCCCACATATCCCAATGGCTTCCCTGAGGAGGTATTAAAGCCCTTCGAAGAAAAAACAGGTAGAAAGGTACTTTGCAATCTTCCTTATTCGGGCACGGATGTTATCCGTGATTATGGCAAGGAGCATGTGGAAACAGGAGCACTGATTGTATATACCTCAGCAGATAGTGTGTTTCAGATAGCAGCCCATGAAGATATCGTACCAATAGAGGAATTATACCGTTACTGTGAGATTGCCCGTGAAATATTAAGCGGCGAGCATGCGGTAGGCCGTGTAATAGCTAGACCATTTATTGGTGAATATCCGGACTATAAACGTACTTCAAATCGTCATGACTTTTCCCTGGTGCCTTCAACTACTATGATGGATCAGTTAAAGGAAAAAGGCTTTGATACCCTTGCAGTAGGAAAAATATATGACATATTTGCAGGAAAAGGTATTACGGATACAGTGCGTACCCATGACAATTCAGAAGGCATTGAGCGATTAATAGAACGTACGAAACAAGATTTTGAAGGGCTGTGCTTTGTAAATCTTGTAGATACGGACATGATTTATGGACATAGAAATGATGTTGATGGCTATGCAAGAGCATTAACCTACTTTGATGAGCAGGTGCCAAAAGTGCTGGAAGGACTGCGCGAGGATGATATCTTTATCGTAACGGCAGATCATGGTTGTGACCCCGGAACACCTTCTACAGACCACTCCAGAGAGCATATTCCTCTTGTCATTTATGGCTCAAAGATTAAGAAGAATAATAATCTTGGAACCAGAAGTACGTTTGCAGATATTGCAGCTACTGTACTGGATTACTTCGGTGTGGAAAGTAAAGTTGCAGGTACATCTCTTTTACCAGAGATCTTAAAATAGTTTACAAAAAATATGAGCTGTGAGGAACGGTTAACAGATCATAAATGAAATGAGGCATTTTGCCCCATTTGGGAGAGTTAATATGGACAGAATAGAACATCCAATACCGCCATTGTACAATAAGGATTCCAAAATCTTGATTTTGGGATCCTTTCCCTCAGTAAAATCCAGAGAAGGACAGTTCTTTTACCATCACCCTCAGAATAGATTCTGGAAGGTTATCAGTTCTATTTACGATATACCAATGCCAACTACGATTGAGGAAAAGAGAAATATGCTTCACTTATGCCAGATTGCCGTGTGGGATGTGATTCAAAGCTGTGAGATTGTAGGATCTTCCGATAGTAGCATTAAGAATGTGGTTCCCAATGATCTGTCGGTGGTATTGAATAGTGCAGACATTACGCAGATATTTTCGAATGGAAATGCATCCTATGAGCTTTATATGAAGTATATTTATCCCACAACAGGCTTAAAGGCCATAAAGCTGCCTTCAACCAGCCCGGCGAATGCGACCAGCAGGCTAGAACAGTTAATAGAGAAGTGGTCAATTATTAAGGACTATACAAATAAGTAACGGCATTAGGAAGCTAAGCTTGAAAGAGTTTGATTTAATCAATTAAAACGGAAGCTTTTCATAGGACATATTAGATTTTATAAGGATAAGATAAATTGAAGGGCGAGGATAAAGCATGAGAATAGTCATACAGAGAGTTTCTGAGGCACAGGTGGTGGTGGAGAATAGGATCACCGGATCAATTGGAAAAGGGTTTTTAATACTGTTAGGAGTTGGCGCTGAAGATACAAAGGAAATTGCTGATAAGTATATAGACAAGATTTTAAAGCTGCGAATTTTTGAAGATGAGAATGGTAAAACGAATCTATCCCTGCAAGATGTGGGAGGAGAGATATTGGTGGTATCTCAATTTACATTATATGCTGACTGTAAAAAAGGAAACCGGCCAGCCTTTATTAATGCCGGAAATCCTGCAATGGCTCAGGAACTCTATGAATATTTCCTAAGCAGGGTAAAGAAAAGTTTGGGCAGTGTGCAGGCAGGAGAATTCGGAGCGGATATGAAGGTTTCCTTAATTAATGACGGGCCATTTACCATTGTGCTTGATGAAAAATTATTAGGTTAGGGATGCAGAGAAAGTCAAATTAAATAATTCTTTGAAATATATGTATAAACTTCCCCATATTACAAACAATATTAACAGATAATGTTTAACAATTATTTGAATATCTAAATTACTTAAATGGAGGAAGATCATGTATGAAAGCAACTGGTATTGTAAGAAGAATAGATGACCTGGGACGTGTTGTAGTGCCGAAAGAGATTCGACGCACCTTAAGGATTCGCGAAGGAGATCCCTTAGAGATATTTACAGACCGCGAAGGAGAAATTATATTAAAGAAATATTCACCGATTGGCGAGTTGGGACAATTCGCAAAACAGTATGCGGATTCTTTAGCACAAACAACAGGGCACATTGTAGCGATCACAGATAAGGATCAATTTATTGCTGTGGCAGGACCCACCAAGAAGGATATCATAGCAAAAAGCATTAGTCATGACTTGGAAGAAGCGATTAATGAAAGAGAAGTAGTCACTGCGGCAAAAGAGGATAAGACTTTTGTAAGAATTATGAATGAAGATGATTCTGAATTTACATTCCAGGTGATTACCCCAATTATCAGTGAGGGTGATGCGATTGGAGCTGTGATTCTCTTAACCAAGGATGCAAAGACTAAATTTGGTGAGATGGAAGTAAAGCTTGCCAGCACAGCATCTGCATTCTTAGGCAGACAGATGGAACAATAGGATAAGAGTACCCTGACCTGTGTTTAAGAATTGAATGCAGAAGGGGTACTTTTTTCATGCACCTTCCTGTTTTGAGTTGTATGCTGGTAGAATATTGGTTATAATACATTGCATGGAGATAAAAGGAGGACAAATCCTCCTACTGGAAGG
>JAQZBD010000272.1 GCA_029239235.1 Herbinix sp. | reverse complement strand
GCAACTATAGTATCTCAGATACCTTAACGAATGGAACCTGTGTCTGCAACGGATATTCCCTGACCTATCAAATGTTTGTGGATTTTATAGGTATTCCCATCGAATTTATTTTAGCTCCAAAAATGGAGCATGGCTGGAATCAAGTATTCTTAGACGAAAATTGGTATAATGTTGATGTGACCTGGGATGATCCTACAGGCCATGGTCTCAGATATGATTATTTTCTGAAATCGGACGCAGCGATTCCTGATCATTATGGTTATGAAAGTATGGGCTGCACTTCTACGCTATATGATAATTATAAGGGAAATTAAAGGAGTAGGTAGTTCTATTCTGATTTATAGCAGGAATGTTATAACAGTAGGGTCTTCGTGGCTTATCATAAAATAAAAATGTAAAGGTGTTGAGATATGAATCTTAACACCTTTATTTATGACAAGATGAATCAGAATGCTGATTCATCTTGTGGTTTTCTTAAGATATATTAAAAAAAACAGGAATATAAAGAATCAGTATGCATATAGAAAGCTCTGAATCTGGGCAGAAAACTATTGAATATTGAGCACTGGTAAGCTATCATTTACATAAGTATATTAAATGAAAAACGATCAATTAATATTCATATTATAGCTTTACAATCATCTGTTGTACATTTGTTTCGTGTAAAAGATGAAAGATTTCACTTACTAGGCAAATTGCGATTGCCTAATTACTCTTTCAGTTGAAAGGAAGGAAAATTTATATGACAATTAATCGAAGTAAGGTAGTTATTATCGGTGCAGGTCTAGTAGGTTCTTCTACAGCGTTTAGTTTGATAACGCAAGGTATCTGTGATGAGGTGATGATTATTGATATTAATAAGAACAAGGCTCGTGGTGAGGTAATGGATCTATGTCACTGCGTGGAATATTTAAATCGTAACGTTAAAGTAACGGAAGGCGAATATAAAGATTGTGGGGATGCGGATATCGTAGTTATAACCGCAGGAGCACCTCCGAAATTTGGCCAAACCAGGCTGGATACATTGGAACTGTCTGCTAACATTGCAAAATCAATTGTAGAACCGGTTATGGCATCCGGCTTCCGTGGACATTTCATTGTGGTATCAAATCCGGTGGATATTATTGCATATTATGTCTATAAAATATCCGGTCTTCCGAAGAATCAGGTAATTGGTACCGGTACCGCCATGGATTCTGCAAGATTAAAGCATTTCATCGGTGAGCTGATTGAGGTGGATCCAAGAAGTGTGCAGGGGTATACCATGGGAGAGCATGGTGACAGCCAGATGTGCCCTTGGTCCCATGTGACCGTCGGCGGCAAGCGCATTACTGATATTATTGAGGATAACGATGAATATAAGAATGTTGATTTAGATGAGATTGTCAAACGTGTAACCCGGGTTGGTTTTGATATCCTGGAGGTTAAGGGAACCACCTGCTACGGCATAGCAACCGCGGTGGTTGGAATAGTAAAAGCAGTTATGAATGATGAGAATAAGATTATTCCGGTATCCACATTATTAGAGGGCGAATTCGGGGAATCCGATGTATTCTGCGGAGTACCGGCTATCTTAAATCGCAGCGGAGTCCAGGATATTGTTGAGGTGCATTTATTACCGGAAGAGCTGCAGAAATTTAAAGAGTCTGTTTCTGTAATCAGAGATTATGTGCAAAAATTAAGTGACCTGTAAAGGGATAGACAAAGGAGCCAATATGCTGATTTACAAAGATAACATCATACTGAATAAGGAATTTCCTTTTGCTATTAATCAGGTACAATTAAAAAAGGCAGATAATTGCAGGGACTCCTTTCATTGGCATAATTATTGTGAGATTTCTTATGTGGAGAGCGGCAGCGGAAGCTATTTTGTAAATGGTCGGGAGTATGAGATGCAAGCAGGGGATCTAATTATTTTTAATAATGTGGAGCCCCATGGCTGGATTGTTGAAAGTGAACTGATGGTTATGACAGTAATGATCTTCTCGACAGAGCTAGTATCGAATCTGCATTATGATTATCTGAAGCCCTTTGTGGAACGCGGAAGTAATTTTAAGAATAAGATTGATAGGGAAGAGCTACTTACCTCAAACATTGTAGAGATGGTAAAGGAAATATATCAGGAGAATTCTGAGCGAACTCAAGGCCATCGGCTACTGATTCTGGCTGATATACTTCGTATTCTGACCCTCTTAATTCGTTTTTACCAAAAAGATCTGGAGCCAGGTAAGGCAGCGGAAAGCCTAACGGATAAGAAGTATAATATGAAGCGTCTAAGTGAAGCTTTCTTGTACATTAATACTCACTATACAGAAAAGATTACCTTGAAAGAGGTTGCTGAATCGGTTTTTATGAGTGAGAATTATTTCAGTTTTTATTTTAAGAAAATTACGGATACAAGCTTTATGGATTATGTCACAGGCTTGCGCTTAAAACGGGTAAATGAGCTGATTAAGACCACAGATATGAGCATGTATGAAATAGCAATGGAATCCGGTTTTCATAACATGGCTAATTTTTATAGAATTTATAAGAAGCATGTTGGAGCTTTGCCAGCGAGACGACGGGAATGAAATAGGAACAAGAGATAGCAGTTAAAGTGAAAAGTTAAAAGTGAAATAAGAAGAGCTTTATTAGGTAATAAAGTGGATGCAATGAAAGGGAAACTAGAAATAGCAGTTAATGTGAAGCAGGAAATAGCAGTGAAATAAGGTCTCATTTAATGTAAACTGGGGAAAGCAGTATGCGTAGCTGCTTTCCCCATAAATATAAGGTGTCTAAATAATACCGTATTCGCTTAATATGCTATCAACTTTTACAGGTGTGCCCGTATGCAAGGAACGGCTCATAGCCTCCATAATTGCAATGGTATGAACACCTTCCTTAAGATCCGGGAGTGGGGTTCCACCTGACAGCAGAGTTTCTGCAAAATAGTCGATATAGTTTTGATATTCTCCGGCGTGATGGGACTCGCCTTCAAATCGGAAATAATAAGGATGCTTTTCATCATAACGAATTGTTTTTTCTTCGAAGAAATCCGCAGGATTTGCATCCAAAGCATAGGACTTTTTACCTTCCGGTAAGATTTCCTTTTGTGTCTTCTGATGCATTACCAGTTGGCTGTATCCGCCTCTTGATATACCCTTGGTACCTCTTAGGGTACACTCAATAGGGAATTCTATTGTTTTATTCAGGCAAGGAGTAGCGTATGAACCCTCAACGGTAGCATATAAACCGCTTTTATCCTTAACCAGGAAGGTCAGCGTATCCTCCACATTTAGTCCAAATTCCTTTGTATTGGAGCTAACAACCCCGTAGCCGAATACTTCTTCAATATTTGGCAGATACCAGGCAGCAAGATCTACCGCATGAATCATAAAATTGTACATCCAGGAAAAACCGGCTTTCTTACTCCAAGGACGATCTAAAAACCATCTGGCATCACTTTTATAATGTGTTTCCAAGGTTACAAGCTCACCAAGGGAACCGGATTCATAAGCTTTTCTCTGCTGTAAGACAGATTCAAAAAATCGTGTACTTTGACCGACAAATACTTTTTTGCCTGATTTCTCTTGGCAATCCAGAAGCTCCTTAGCTTCTTCCAAGCCGAGCAATACCGGTTTTGTACAGATAACATGCTTTCCGGCCAAAAGTGCCTGCTTGATATGGGTAGCATGGAACTGATCCGGTGTATAGATTCCTATTATGTCAATTTCTTCATCCTTTAGAAGCTCTTCATAGCTAGTAGTATAACGTTCAAATTGGAATTCTTCGCATCTATGTTTGCAAAGTTCCTCATTCAAATCACAGATATTTCCCAGAGTATAATATTCGCTGTTTAAAACAGCTGAAATAATACTTCTTCCTTCTCCAAGACCAACAACGCCTAATACAAATTTATTATCCTTCATAGAAATACCTCCCTTAACAAATCGTCGAACAGAAGGTGATATCTGTTACGACTTAGTTGTTTATATCTTATGAATCAAGGATATCAATTTTTCTTGTATATTTCTTCCGTTATTTTTAGATTTCCATATACTATTTTATGATATCTAGTGCAAGACTTTTAAATGATTGGATTTGTTAGCGGTAAGTATGCAGTGAAATTGGTTGAATATTAGGGCTTTGTTGGGTCATCGATCAGTGTTACAACTCTAAACCCGTGTTCATGACCATCATTAAACGTAGTTGAAGATTCTAAAAAATGAACGTGAGTATTTCCTATAGGAATAGAAGTAGTAGTAATACCATGAAATTCGTGATAATGATCCCTAAAAAAATCTGTTTTAAATAATACTTCATGGTAATGATCCGTACCATCATATGGGATTGCTTCACCAGTAATAGTTGCAAATCGATGATTATGAGGGTCTTGCATCTCACTAAATTGAACGCTCCCTAAAACCTCATGTACGTGAGCTTGTTGATCAGAATTATTCATAGCTTTACCTCTATAAAGCATTTATTAATAATATGAAAAGAACAGATTAAATATTCAATTGAAAAGTAACGCTGAATAAGAGATTTATTTAAAGAGCCACCCTTTCGGATAGCTCTTGAATAAATAATTTAGTATTAATTCCAGGTAAGAAATCCGGAAATTGTAACAGGATAATTTGAATCGTTTTTTGCTACTATGTAAAACTGAGATGTGTAATTAACATAGGGAAATGAGGTATTTAAGTGCATTGAAAACGAAATATTGTTAGTTGATAGATTGGAATAAAAAGGTAGATACAATCAAATTGCAGTGCTATAATATGAATATAGAATTTGCAGAAGTTTAAATTACGAATAAAATCGTGTGGAGGTATTGAGATGAAAAAGTATGAGTATAAATGCATTTTCATAGGAGGCGGCGCAGAGAAAACATCAAGAATACTCAATGAATACGGACAGCAAGGTTGGGAGTTAGTATGTATATGGATGGCTTGGCATTATTTGAAAAGAGAGTGGGAAAATTAATAGACTTCCGATTTTTTCACTAGAGTACATTAAATATTTAAAAAGGAACAGGTGTATACACCTATCAACTATCAATAAAAGTTGGTAGGTTTTTTTGTTGCGCTAAACTGAAAAATAAGAATAGAGGATAAAAACTCTACTCTTATATAGTACGAAACTTTAGCGCATGACGCAGAAAGGATTTAGCATGGATGATTTTAAGATAAGTGAAGAAGCAAAGAAAAGTATACAGAGATTAAAAGAAATCCAGACATGATGAATATACACCAGATAGTGACAGAA